>JBBIVS010000185.1:0-7217 GCA_037439605.1 Draconibacterium sp.
TAGGCTGATATCCTACAGCCGAAGGCATCCTTCCAAGCAGGGCAGAAACTTCGGAACCTGCCTGAGTAAACCTGAATACATTGTCAACAAAGAAAAGTATGTCGCGGCCACTATCCGATGAACTATCGCCATCGCGCAAACTTTCGGCGATGGTTAACCCTGAGAGCGCCACCCTGGCGCGTGCGCCTGGTGGTTCGTTCATTTGTCCGAAGACCATGGCAAGCTTCGATTTTTTAAGTTTTTCACTGTCCACTTTCGAAAGATCCCAACTGCCTTCTTCCATCGACTTTTTAAATTCTTCGCCATAATCAACAATGTCGGCTTCAATCATTTCGCGCAAAAGGTCGTTCCCTTCGCGGGTGCGTTCGCCAACTCCTGCAAAAACCGAAAGGCCGCTGTGCGCAAGTGCAATATTGTTGATTAATTCCTGGATTAAAACTGTTTTACCAACTCCGGCGCCACCAAACAGCCCTATTTTACCACCTTTTGCGTAGGGTTCAATCAGGTCGATTACTTTAATTCCTGTATATAGTACCTGGGTTTCGGTGGTTAAATCTTTGTATTTTGGGGGCTCATTGTGGATGTTCAACCCGTTTTTGGGCAGGGGGGCCATGCCATCAATGGGGTTACCAATAACATTGAGCAAGCGGCCAAGAGCGGCTACGCCTTTTGGCATCACAATAGGGCTTCCCATTGCTGAAACCTTTAACCCGCGGCGCAACCCATCCGTAGAATCCATTGCAATACACCTGATTGTATTTTCACCAAGATGTTGCTGGCATTCGATAATTAAATTATCCTTTCCTTCGCGAATAACTTCAAGTGCATCGTTAATTGCCGGGTAAATACCGGCTTCCCTGTCAAAACTAACATCCACAACGGGACCGATTACCTGAATAATTTCACCAATGTTTTGTGCCATAAAGTATTTTGATTATTAATTGTGGTTAATTACAATTTTATACCGTGAACAAATTTAATATTGTTTTTAGTTTGACCAATCATATTTTTTAATTTTTGGTTTTGTGGGGAAGTTTCTAATGATCACGTTTCAACATGCTGTTACTAATTTGCTGAAGATGCTGTTTTTGTTTTTCTTCAATTAAAATTTGCTGAAAAACAGTTTTGCATTTTTGAAAATAGAAATCAATTTTAGATTCGGTTAGTTCTTTGATATTTAACTGGTCAAATATATCAAGAACTGCTTTTATTTTTTCAGAAGGGTTGTAAACAGTTTTAATTAACCACGAAATTAATTCAGACTTTACCTCCCCCGTGGCATTTTCGAGCGCTTTTATCAATAAAAAGGTTTTTTTGTTGGCAAGAATATCTCCACCGATTTTTTTGCCAAATGATTCCTGAGAACCAAAACTGTCGAGCAAATCGTCCTGCAACTGAAAAGCAATTCCCAGGTTGATGCCATATTCATATAACAGATTGGTATTAAAAACATCGGCGTTGGCAAGCAATGCTCCTGCTTTTAATCCGCAGGCAAGTAAAACCGCGGTTTTCAAGCGAATCATTTCAAGATATTCCGATTCTTCAACATTTAAACGGTTTTCAAATTCCATGTCGAGTTGCTGCCCTTCGCAAACTTCAATTGCAGTTTTTGTAAATAAGTCCAAAACAGCAAATTTATTAACTGATTTACATTCAAGTAAATATTTGTACGACAAAAAAGCCATAACATCGCCCGATAGAATTGCACCGTTTTCGCTGAATTTTTTGTGAACTGTTGGCTTGTTCCTGCGCATTTCGGCCTTGTCCATTATATCATCGTGCAACAAGGTGAAATTGTGAAAAACCTCAATTGCCATTGCAGCCGGAACTGCACTTTGAACCGATTCGGAGAACATATTGTAGCTCATCAGTAAAAGCAAGGGCCTTAAACGTTTTCCTCCCATTTCGAGCGAAAAGCCAACCGGAGTGTAAAGGTTGGCAGGTTTTAACTTTTTCAAATCCTCCTTGCGCTTTTCAATTTCGGCATTTATAATTTTTTGAAGTTCAGCAACAGAATACACGTTTAATCCTCCTTTTTGTTTGATGAATGATTGATTTCCAAATCTTCAAGTTCAATATCAACTTCTTCATCATAAATTTGCAGCATTGGTTCTTTGAATGACCGTGTTGTCGTTATCCTGTCGAGGCTGAAAAGCAGAGTAGGCAGCAGTATTAAGTTTGCGATAACCGCAACCACCAGTGTTAACGACACTAAAATTCCCATAGCGCGGGTTCCCCCAAAACTCGATACGGCAAAAATACCAAATCCGAAAAACAGCACCACCGATGTGTAAAGCATGCTTACACCGGTTTCCTTTAAAGCCATTATTACCGATTTTTTAATGTCCCAACCGGTTGCTTTCAACTCCTGCCTGTACTTTGCCAGGAAATGAATTGTATTGTCAACCGAGATTCCGAATGCAATGCTAAAAACCAGTATCGTTGACGCCTTAATCGGAATGCCGGTGAAACCCATAACTGCTGCTGTAAAAATCAATGGAATAATGTTGGGAGTGAGCGACATAACCACCATTCGCCACGATGAAAACATAAGCGCCATGATTAACGAGATAAGTGCAATTGCAAGCGCCAAGCTTGTTAATAAATTTCGCAGCAAATAATTTGTGCCTTTAAATACGGTTATACTTGTTCCGGTAACGGTAACTGTGTAATCATTTGGATTGAAAACAGAATCGACTTCGTTGTAAAAACTTTTGTATAACTCCTCCATACGGTTCACTCCAACATCTTTTACCCTTATACTTATTCGCGTATATTGCCGGGTACTGTCTAAAAACGAATGAAGCAAACCCGAGTTTTTTTCACCTGTTGCAGCATATTGAAGGATAAAGTTCTTTTCGCGGTTATTGGGCAGGCTGTAGTAATCTTTGCTGCCATTGTAAAACGCCTGCTTCGAGAATTTCAGTAAATTCAGTATTGAAGTCGGTGTTGAAAGTTCGCTGTATTTTTCAAGTCTGTTTTCAAGTTCGTCAATTTTTTCAAAGGTTGAAAGTTGCATTGCCCCCCCGGTTTTTTTTGTGTCAATCATTATTTCAAGCGGCATTATACCGTCGAAATTCGATTCAAAAAATTTCAGATCGATGTATATAGGGTTGTCTTTTGGGACATCATCAACCACATAACCCGAAGTTTTCATTTGTAACATCCCATAAATGCCAAGCACAAATATCACGGCTGTTGAACTATAAACCAGTTTGCGGTGATTTTGGGTAACATTGATAAACCATTTTATGATTCGGGATACAAGTTTATAATTTAAATGCTGCACATTGCGCGAAGAAGGAGTTTTTATGAAACTGAAAATAACAGGTATCAATATGAGGGAGAGGAAAAACAGCCCCATGATGTTGAGCGAGGCAACAATGCCAAATTGCCTTAACAAATCGCTTTTAACAATTATAAAAGTTGCAAAACCCATCGCTGTTGTCAGGTTGGTTAAAAAGGTGGCATTCCCTATTTTAACAATTACCCGTTGAAGCGCTTTTACTTTGTTTCCATGCCGTACATATTCATGATGAAATTTATTCATCATGTAAATACTGTTGGGTATGCCAATTACAATCAGCAGCGAAGGAATCATTCCCGACAGGATGGTGATTTTATAACCCAGTAAACCGAGTGTTCCCAATGACCAGATTACACCTATGAGGACAACCAGAACAGGGAAAAATACAGCTTTAAACGAGCGAAAAAAGAGAAATAAAACAATTATACAAATGGTTAAAGCCAGTATGCTGAAAAGATAAAGTTCTTCTCTGATTATCACCGCTGTTACAACCCTGATGTAGGGCAACCCCGAATAATGGAGTTTCACATTTTCGTCTTTTTCGAATTGCCTGCCGAGTTTTTGAATCGACTTCACCATTTTCTCTCTTTCTTTCGAGAGCATTTTGTCTTTGTTTACCGTAATTGCCAGTAAATAGGTGCTGGTTTCATCGTTGTACAGCAGTTTCCTGTAAAAAGGCAGGCTCCTGAATTTTTCAACAGCATGGTCAAGTTCTTCCTGGTTTGAAATGGTGTCGGGGAAAACCATCTCTATTTCAAATTTTTTCTCTTCGGTGTTTTTATGCAGATTGTAGGCATTTGAAACCGATAAAAGATTTTCCACTCCATCCACTTTTTGAAGTTCTTTGCAAAGCGATTTCCATTTCTGAAATTTTTCAAATTCAAAAAATGCCGTATCCCGTATTCCAATGATAATCAGGTTTCCTTCTTCTCCGAAAACTTCAGTAAATTTTTGATTATCCTGATAGGCCTGGTCTTTTTTAGGGAGCATATTGGCATATTCATAAGACAGTTCCACGTTCTTTGCGTGATAGCCAAAGAACGCGGTTATCAATGCCAAAAAAGTAAGTAATAAAATTTTATTTCGAAGTATAATGCGGGAAACCTTTATCCACATAACCTGATTATAAATTAAGCCACGAAAATAAAAGAAATAAACAGAATACAAAAAGAGAAGAGCTTACTTTCGGGGGATAACCATATTTCGCTGGCAGAAACGCTCCAGTTGTTTTTCAGCAGGAAAAGAAGGAATTTAACAATGCGAATACCTATTGGATAATGATAAAACTGAATTATGCCGGTTTTTACGGCCAATTTCATTTTAAATATGAAGGGGAATTAAAGATTGACATAATTCCTTTTGATATTCAGGATGAAATGACCTCTCTTAAATATGATGGAGAATTATTAATGAGATAAATATAGAATGATAAAGAAAATGTATCTTTGTTGTAGATACAAAAATGTTTTTATGCATGCAAAAGTTCAAAAATGGGGAAACAGTCTTGCTCTTAGAATACCAAAAGCATTTGCTGTTGATGCCAAGTTGGAAAATGATTCTTTAGTTGAGATTTCAGTTTCTGACGGTCAAATTATCGTTAAGCCAGTTTTAAAACCCGAATGGACACTTGAAGAATTACTGGCTGGGGTCAATGATGAAAATATTCATGGTGAGGTTGAAACAGGACTGGCAACCGGAAATGAAATTTGGTAAAATGACAGAATATATTCCCGATACAGGAGACATCGTTTGGATTAATTTTAATCCGCAGGCAGGTCACGAACAAGCTGGAAGACGGCCGGCTTTGGTTTTATCACCTGAATCCTATAACCGAAAAGTCAGTTTAGCAATACTTTGTCCTGTAACAAGTCAAATTAAAGGTTATCCGTTTGAAGTTTTAATTCCTGATGGACAGGAAATAAATGGTGTTATTTTGTCGGATCAGGTTAAAAATCTTGATTGGAAGGCAAGACAAGCAAAATTTATATGCAAAATACCAGAATTTACGATGGATGAGGTTCTGCAAAAACTTTATGCAATTTTGCCATAATAATTTCAAATAACCTGAAATATGCAATATGAATTTTCAATGTAAATATACATTTCAATTTAAGTTTATTATTGCCATATTCTGGACTATTACAGCAATTGCCTTTTATTTTCAGGCGAATTCCCAAACCTTTTCAAAAAAAACTTTTACCACCGACAACGGACTTCCACACAATTTTGTGCAGCATATTGCCCAGGATAAAACGGGTTTTTTGTGGATTTCGACCTGGGATGGAATAAGCCGGTATGATGGTTACGAATTTAAAAACTACTACCACAAACCGAACGATTCCACAACAGTGCCTTTTTTTGTGGTTAACAGTGCGGTGGTTGACCGTTCAAATAATGTTTGGGTAATGTGTCATAACCGCCCGGTGGTTATTTACAACCGAAATAAAGATTGTTTCGAAAAATTTAAAACCCATGAATTTAATGAGCTAATTATTGCCGCTTTGTCTTCAGGTCCCGACAGCACCATTTGGATGTATTCACCACAAAACAGCCATTTGTACAATTTTGACAGTGCAAAAAATATACTTTCAAAATATCAGGTGATTAATGATAATGCCATGGAAAGTATATCTTTTAGATATGGCAATCAATTAATTATTGACAATAAGGGAGGCATATGGATGATTTCGATAGAAAACAGAAAATACGAGGTTTTCAGAGGCGAAATAATTAATGCGAATACGGTTAAGTTACATTACATGAATTCGTTGCCCGTAAACATCACAGGCGACGATTCTGAATTCAAGCTCCTGCCCGCTTACGATATACTTATTGATGAAAACGGAAAAATAATTTTGTTTTCGAAATTTGGCCTTTTTTATTTCGATACGGTTGTTAACCGGTTTGTTGAAACCGACTTTTCTGTTTTATCAGGTGCGCGTTCGGGTAAACCCTATTATTTCTGGTCAAGTGAAAAATCAGGTATTCATGTTATAGATTTAATTCAAAAAAAGGAAATCGCCATCAACCCCGGGTCGGGAAAATTTATCGAAAACCTGTTTGTTGACAGGCAGGGTATTATTTGGAGCGCCGATTTTACTGCCGACCGAGAAAATATTGGTTTAAACAGATACATTACAACTCCTTCCTATTTTAAATACCATTTAACAGGTGAAATCAAAACTGAGGTGAATATTGGAAAACATTCAAATCCAATTACAAACAGCTCGAGTAAATGGATTGCCATGCGCGGACTGGAAACAATTTTTCAAATTTTCCCTGATGGGACTTACCGAAATTACTCCATCCCAACCATGAACGGAATTACACCTTTGATATATTCAATGGTTCGCGATTCAATGGGTTTGTGGCTCGGTTGCAGCGATAACTGTTTATTTCGCTTCGATTTTCAAAACAAGAAATTTACCACCCATATTTTAAAACCAAAGGAAAAGTCGGAAAAACCCGACATGAGGATTCATAATATTTTACTTGAAGGTAATAACCTCATCATTAATGCCGGAATAGCAATATATAAGTATAATATTGATAACAAGGAATTAACCGCCACATATTTTCATGAACCCAGCTTGCCTTGTTTTAGCATGGTTAGCGACGGCAACCAGGGATACTGGATTTGTGTAAACAGCAATACAATCAAACATTTAAATCCTGATTTTAAGGAAACTGGAACTTATCGTTTTGATGAAGGGCAAAATAATGTAGAGCACATTTGTCTTGGCGACAGCAGCGATATTTGGGTTGCGTTAATGGGTGGCGGACTGGGACATTTGTACACCAAAACCGGTAAAATGGAGGTTTTTACAACTGAAAACGGATTAATAAACAATACTCTCCTAACCTGGACAAGCCAGAACCAAACAGGTAAAAGATTTAACTTTACTGAATG
>JBBIVS010000186.1:0-7179 GCA_037439605.1 Draconibacterium sp.
TGTTAAACGATAAATATCAACGAATTAACGAATATGTTTGGAACAAAAAAACAGGATTTGGGAGAATAGGGCGTCTCGCAAATGCAAATCTTTCATTTGGTATGAACTTCAATTCGAAAAGTAAAAAAGATAATAAATCAACCCCGCCCGGACAAGCTGCGGGTGAGGAGGGTGAATTAAAAGTTGTTCCCAACTTGAATGCAGGCTACACAGATTTTAATATTCCGTGGAATGTTGGTTTTGATTACAGCTTCAGTTACACAGGTCCTTCATCAGGGATGCCCAACGGGAGGTTTTCGCAAACGCTGGGACTCAGGGGAAACCTCAGCCTGACGGACAAATGGAAAGTATCGATGAATACCAATTTCGATATTCAGGCAGGCGAATTCTCGTACACATCTCTTAATATTAACCGCGACCTGCATTGCTGGCAAATGGCTTTTTACTTTGTTCCGTTTGGTTACATGAAAAGTTACAGCTTTACAATCAACGCCAAATCGTCGATGCTGAAAGATTTAAGATTACAAAAACGCGAAAGTAATTACGATAATTTTTAACAAATACAATTTGAATATGAAACGAATTATTGCAACGGAAAATGCCCCCAAAGCTGTGGCTGCTTACAGTCAGGCAGTTGAAATGAAGGGGACTTTGTTTATATCGGGACAAGTTCCGATTGATACGGCAACAGGAAAATTTGTTGAAGGCGGAATAGAAGAACAAACCCTGCAGGTGATGAAAAACATTGGAGCAATTCTTGAAGCTGCGGGTTACACCTATGCTGATGTGGTAAAATCAACTTGCTTTTTAAGCGACATTGGCAATTTTAAAGCGATGAACGATGTTTACGGACAGTTTTACCCCGAAAACAAACCGGCCCGTTCTGCATTTGCTGTAAAAGATTTACCGCTTGGCGCTTTAATCGAAATTGAAACCATAGCAATGAAGTAGTGAATAAAAAAAGGTTTTCGAAATTTCGAAAACCTTTTTTATAGTCCTTATATTTTAGCAGCCTAAATTGACAAATTACGTTTATTATTGCAGATGTTATTCAGCAACTACTTCAAATTCAATTTCAATAATTACCTCTTTGTGAAGTTTAATTTTTGCAGTATATGTACCAACTTCCTTAATATGGTCTTCGGGCAGCATAATCTGTTTGCGGTCGATTTCAAATCCCTTTTTGTTAATTGCCTCTGCAATTTGAATTGTATTTACCGAACCAAAGATTTTGCCCAGCGAACTGGTTTTTGCGCCGATGGTAATTTTTTTGTTGGCCAGTTTTTCAGCAACTGAAAGCGCTTCGTTTTTTAGCTTGGCTTCTTTATGAGCACGTTGTTTGGTATTCTCAGCCAAAACTTTTTTTGCTGTAGAAGTTGCAACAATTGCTTTTTTCTGAGGAATCAGGTAGTTGCGTGCAAAACCGTCTTTAACTTTAACTAAATCGTCTTTGCTTCCCAGACGCTCAACATCTTGTATTAATATAATTTCCATTTCAAATTCCTCCTATTATTTCATGTTGTCGGTAACAAACGGAAGTAAAGCTATTAAACGGGCGCGTTTTACGGCCTGTCCAACTTTACGCTGGTATTTCAGTGAAGTTCCGGTAATGCGGCGAGGTAAAATTCTACCCTGTTCGTTCAGGAATTTTTTCAGGAATTCAGGGTCTTTGTAATCAACATATTTAATTCCGTTTTTCTTGAAACGGCAATACTTTTTCTTTTTAATCTCTACCGACGGTGGAGTCAGGTATCTGATTTCACTTGAACCTTGTGCCATTTTTAACCCTCCTTTTCAGTTTTTTCTTTTTGAAGTCTTTTTCTCTTGTTGCTGTATTCAACCGCAAATTTATCGAGTTTTATGGTCATAAACCTGATTACCCTTTCATCGCGGCGGAATTCAGTTTCCAGTTTAGCAATAAACACAGGATCGGCTTTAAATTCAAATAGCTGATAAAAGCCTGTAGATTTCTTTTGGATTGGGTAAGCCAGTTTTTTCATTCCCCAATTCTCTTCGTGGAGCATTTCACATCCGTTAGTTGTGATTATGTCCCTGAATTTTTTTACCGCCTCCTTTACCTGTGGCTCAGATAAAACGGGAGTACAAATGAAGACGGTTTCGTACTGATTCAACATAATCAACTAATTTTTAAATTATTAATAATTACTTTCCAAAAAAATTTGGAAGCGCAAAAGTAGAAATAATTAGTTATTTAACAAACACAAGGGCTTATTTTGGTTCATAAATTTTATTGATCGATAAAAGTGTCAGGTTGCGGCTTAGGTTCATGAGTTTCTGAACTACTGAAAACAATAACGCGGTTTGGAAACCGCGTCACCCGTAAAAACGCCGGACTGTTGCAGCCCGGCTGTCTATTTCTTATTTTTTATTTTTTTGTTTCTTATTCTGTTATTTCAATTTAAAATCTAAAATAAGAAATAAGGAATAAGAAATGAGAAACTTAAAACTACAACGGAATATTCCCGTGTTTTTTTGGTGGATTTGATTTGCGTTTGTTTTGTGTCATATCAAGTGCGCCGATAATTTTTTTACGCGTGTCTCTCGGATATATAATTTCATCAATATATCCCAATGAAGCTGCTTTGTAAGGATTAGCAAATTTTTCGCGGTAATCCTGAACTTTTGCTGCCCGCTCTTCATCTGTAAAATTATTACGGTGAATGATATTAATTGCTCCCTCGGGACCCATTACTGCAATTTCAGATGTGGGATAGGCGAAATTTACATCGGCACCAATGTGTTTGCTCGACATCACATCATAGGCGCCACCGTAAGCTTTACGTGTGATGATGGTGATTTTGGGAACAGTGGCTTCAGCAAATGCATACAACAACTTAGCGCCGTGTTTTATGATTCCGCCAAATTCCTGGCTGGTACCCGGCAAGAAACCTGGTACATCAACAAATGTAACAAGCGGAATGTTAAATGCATCGCAAAAACGCACGAAACGGGCTGCTTTAACTGATGAATTAATATCAAGCACTCCGGCAAGGTGGGCTGGCTGGTTGGCCACAATACCAACCGGTTTTCCGGCAAAACGGGCAAAACCTACAATTATATTTTGTGCATATTGCGCCTGCACCTCCAGAAAGTGACTGTTATCAATTACCTTCTGAATGATATCGTGCATGTCGTAAGGTTTGTTCGGGTCTGCCGGAACTATGTCCTGCAAGCTTTCTTCAACCCTGTCCGACGGATCTATGGTAGTTTTTATTGGCGGATCTTCAAGATTATTTGAAGGAAGAAAACTGAGCAGTTCGCGAATCATCATAATTGTTTGGTCTTCATCCTTGCCATTAAAATGGGCAACACCGCTTTTGCTGTTGTGCGTGTATGCCCCGCCCAAATCTTCCTTGGTAACTTCTTCATGGGTAACAGTTTTTATTACTTCAGGGCCGGTTACAAACATGTGGCTCTTTTCATTCACCATAAAAATGAAATCGGTGAGGGCAGGAGAATAAACCGCACCTCCAGCGCAAGGCCCAAGTATTGCGGAAATCTGCGGAATTACTCCCGAAGAAATAACATTGTTGTAAAAAATGTCGGCATAACCTGCCAGACTTTCAACCCCTTCCTGAATGCGTGCGCCTCCTGAATCGTTTAATCCAACTATTGGCGCTCCCATTTGCAGTGCAAGTTTTTGGATTTTTACAATTTTATCGGCATTGGCGCGGCTAAGTGAGCCGCCAAAAACAGTAAAATCCTGGGCAAAAACATATACTAATCTTCCTTTAACTTTCCCGTAACCCGAAATCAGTCCATCACCCAAAATTTTATTCAATTCCATTCCAAAATCGTAACTCCGGTGGGTAACTAATTTGTCAATTTCGTTAAAAGTTCCGGGATCGAGTAATTGCAATACACGTTCGCGGGCTGATTTTTTACCGGCTGCATGTTGTTTTTCAATTCTCTCTGAGCCGCCGCCTAACTCGGCTTTTTTATTTAGTTCGTCAAGCAGTGTATATTTTTCCTGTAAATTCATTCTTAATTCAATTTATTCAAGTTCTATTAAAATTTGATTTCCTTCGATGGTGTCACCATCTTTCACGTTCACTTTTTTAACTTTTCCATTTATCGGAATTTTGTATTCACTCTCCATTTTCATGGCCGAAATGATAACTGCCGTCTGGCCTTCGGTAACATTTTCCCCTTCGTTTACCAGAACTTTTATGACCTTGCCCGGCATAGGCGACGATATCTTTTTGTCAGACGAGCCAAATCCCTTCGCGCCCCTGTCGATAAGGTATCTGGCTTCAGCGTCAATAATTTCAACTTCAAATTCCTGGTAAAGTGTATATGCTGTGTATTTTTTTGGTTGGTTCCGCGGAACGAGTTCAATATTATACGAATGCCCATCGGAGAGAATGGAAAATGTGCCATCGGCTGTGTGCATCACATCCACTTTAAGCAACTTTCCGTCAATTTCAATTTCGAGCAGATTTCCGTCCTGACCGCGTAAATCGACCCAGGAAATTCTGTCTCCCACTTTAATTTCAATTGCCATAAACTATTTTTAAAAATGACTGATTAAAGGTATTTTTTTCCAGCGGCTTTGAGGAGTTGCGAATTCCTTGTTGTTTTCCTGCCTGCTGCTTATTTTCTGAAGATAATCGATGAACGCGGCAATGATTACCATATCGGCGCAATCTTCACAACCTTTGTTATTCATCAAATCTTCCTGGTTGTTTTCAATAAAATGGGTATCATATTTTCCTGCAATAAAATTCGCATTGCCCATGATTCGCTCGAGATATTTTATTGAAGTTTTTATGCCCGTAATTTTATATTCGTACAAAGCCCGTCTCATACGGTTAATTGCTTCATTGCGATTTTTGCCCCAGATTATCAGTTTGGAAATCATTGGATCGTAGTAAATCGGAATTTCATATCCTTCGTACACATAACCATCGGTTCGAACACCTAAACCCATTGGTTCAGATATTTTGTAGATTTTTCCGGCGCTGGGCATAAAATTGTTGTCGGGGTCTTCTGCATAAATGCGGCATTCGATGGAGTGTCCCCTTTGAATTAAATCTTCCTGCTTAAACTGAAGGACTTCGCCCTGTGCAATTTTTATCTGCTGTTTTACAAGGTCAACACCTGTAACACGCTCGGTTATCGGGTGTTCAACCTGCAACCTGGTGTTCATTTCCAGAAAATAATAGTTCAAATCATTGTCAACCAGGAATTCAATTGTCCCTGCGCCGGTGTAATTCACTGCTTTTGCGGCTTCCACGGCTGATTTTCCCATTTTCTGTCTTAATTCCGGAGTAAGCAATGGCGAAGGGGTTTCCTCAATCATTTTCTGATGGCGCCGCTGAATGGAACATTCGCGTTCGAAAAGGTGGATTATATTTCCATGCTGGTCGGCAAGAATCTGAAATTCGATGTGATGCGGTGATGTAATGTACTTTTCGATATACACCGAATCATCGCTAAAAGCCGCCAGCGCTTCTGAACGGGCTGCACGAATCGCTGAAACAATCTGCGATTCGTCCTTTACCAGCCGCATTCCTTTACCGCCGCCGCCGGCTGCAGCTTTAATCATAATCGGAAGTTTTATCTCCTGTATTACATTTAAAACTTCATTTTCATCCGAAATACTTCCCGGTGTGCCCGGCACCACCGGAATACCGGCATTAATCATTGCATCGCGGGCCTGTATTTTATCCCCCATTTGGATGATAACTTCGGGCGAAGGGCCGATAAAAATAATACCTTCCTCGTTGCACCTGTGTGCAAACCTGGCATTTTCCGATAAAAACCCATAACCCGGATGGATTGCATCAGCACCGCAATTTTTGGCCACTTCAAGTATTTTTTCAATATTCAGGTAACTTTCGCTTGACGGGGCCTTGCCGATGCAATAAGCTTCATGGGCGTAACGGACATGCAACGATGTTCTATCGGCTTCTGAATATACTGCAACTGTTTCGATGTTCATTTCCCTGCAGGTCCGCATGATGCGGATTGCAATTTCGCCGCGGTTGGCAATTAAAATTTTCTTTATTTCTGTCATACAAATTGATTAGAACAATTCTATTTGGAACAAGTTTAAATTTAGTTATAAATAACTTTTTTATCAGAAAAGTTGATCAAAAAAATTCAAAGTCCGAAAATACCTGTGCTATTCGACTACACAAATTTTAATGTGTTAATATTTATAAAATACCATGTCACCGCATATTTTATTAAAAATCGTTTTGAATTTGAAAAGCAATTAGTCAAAAATTTTAAACACTTTTATGTTAAAATTTTTTTTTCCTGATGAAAACGATATTTTTGCTTAGCTGTTTAAACTAACTTATGACTTGCCGAGTCTTTCTCCTTTTGATTTTTTGTTTCACCGGGCTTTTAATCCAGGCGCAAAGTCTGAATTATACGTTGTCCGACGATTCGCTGGTAAATAAACATGCAAGTATAAAGCGAGTGTATTATGCCGCCCGCACCGATATTAAACCCAAGATTGACGGCAGGCTTGACGATGAATGCTGGCAAAAATGCGGAACCTGGGATGGCAATTTTATTCAGCAACAGCCGCATCAGGCAGCCTCGCCATCGCAAGAAACCGAAATAAAAATTTTATACGATGACAAATACCTCTATTTCGCGATTATTTGTCATGATAAAGAACCTGAAAAGATGAGCCCGATTCTTGGCCGTCGCGACGAAAATACCGGCGATATGGCTGGTATTGCGCTCGATTCGTACAACGACAAACAAACAGCATTCGAGTTTAATCTCACCGCGGCCGGCCAGAAAGTGGATTTGATGCACTTAGGCGAATACGGCTGGGATTTTGAGTGGAATGCGGTTTGGGATGGTAAAACTACCGTTAGCGACTCGGCCTGGTATGCCGAAATGCGTGTTCCGTTTACCCAAATCCGATTTTCGAAGATTGAAGAGCATGTTTGGGGAATGCATATCTGGCGCTGGATTCATCGTTTTCAAGAGGAATCGCAATGGAAACTGATACCGGTTGACGCCCCGGCAATGGTTTATATTTTTGGCGAATTAAGGGGGATTAAAGATATTCCGTTTAAAAGAAATTTTGAGGTAATGCCTTATGTAAAAGGTAAATATGTAACCGACCCGGAAAGCAACGAAAACTTTGGCGGCGGTGTGGATGGAAAAATCGGGATTTCTTCGAATTTTACT
>JBBIVS010000187.1:0-7175 GCA_037439605.1 Draconibacterium sp.
TCACCAACATTGAATACACATCGTTTAAAGAACCGTTGCCCTATGTAAAAAGAGTTGATCCGGGGTACACGAACCTGTTTACTTTATTGCGGGAAACAGAAATGACGCCACAGTTTTTATTCGAAATCAAAACTTACCGTTCGAATCCATTGGCCCGGGTAAACCTCAGTTTTCCCTATCTGCTTCCGTTTGCACCCGGCAAGTTGGTTAAGCCGGTTGATGTCGCCAGCATTGATGGATTCTGGGGGGGGGAAAATCGTGGAAAGCCACTGGTTTTGCGGCCAATCCAGGTGATGCGGTTTACGCAGCCCGTCAGGGGCAAATTGTTGAAATTACAGGCGCAACCCGTAGCAGTGATCCAAGAACGTGGTACAATACCTGGACAAATGCAATAACAATGTTGCAGCCTGACGGGACATTGATTACCTACAAAAATGTGGTTGACCGAAATCAAAAACTGTCAGTCAATCAAATTATCCGAGCAGGTGAAATGCTTGGCGAAGTGGCCACAAATTCGTCGGAAATCATCATTATGGTTTACTACAACACCCTGAATTCACCCGATCTGGTTTTTATTATCCCTCAATTTGTTACAGAGCCTGGCAAAACCGAAATTGTAAATTCGGCACAAAATATAGAGGTTGTGCATCCTTTGCAGGTTCGCGGACTTGAAATGACAAAAAAAGAGCAGAAAAAATTTCTTAAATAGAAATTCGATTTTTGTAACAGGAATATTACCAAAGACTTACGAATAAATAATCAATTCCACTTTGTTATTGCAGGCTGACTTTTCCAATTGCCGGGAGTGACCGGCAACCTGGGCAAAACAGAAGGTTATTTGAAATATCTTTCGTTAAATTTCATCATTAAATTAACTGCTTTGCATAGTTTAAAGGGTTAATAAATCTTTGAATCTGTGGTTTCGATGTGCAGATGTACCGGTTAAAATCAAATCAATACCCGGATTTCAGTTCGAATTCTTTTTGAAAAACCGGCCAAATCGTGTTGTTTTTTATCTGCCCGTAAATTTCGAAATAGTGAATATGCAGTGTTTTTGATGAAGAATATTCCCAATATTTTTGAGGCAGATTTCCGGTGCCCAGTTCATAATCCATATTTTCCCAAACATCTTCGCGATAGGAGTAAAAAGCCCAGTGCCAGTTGTTTTCGTTAAAAATTTCGATCAAATCCGAAAGATATTTTTCAACGCCTTCCACTCTTCGCGAACATCCAAATTCGCCCGCCCAAATCCGGTTTGCAGGAATGTTGTTTTTTTCAGCCCAAACTGAGACCGGTTTTAAATATTCAGCCACCGTGGTTTTATTCATGTCGAATTCAGGAAGTGAATCATCAACCGGCACTATCCCAGGGTATTTGTATTTACCGTTATTCAATCGAAATGTGGTAAACTGATAAGGCTCATAGACATGAAAAGAATAGACAATATTTGGGTCATTGATTTTTTCAAGATAGCTGAAATTCCATGGTGTCGCGTACAATCCCGGAGAAACAATAATAGGCGTTTGCTTGTCAACCTCGCGGATTGCGGCAATTACTTTCCGGTAAAAAAGGTTTAAATCGGCAGGGGTTCCTTTAATGGTTTCATACCATTCGGGCAGATCGTTTTTCCAAAAGGAGTTTTTACCATTGAAAATTTCGGGATGAGGCTCATTTTGAATGTTGTAACCCACAACCGCCGGGTGGTCTTTCAATCTCAGCGCCAAATCTTTCCAGAATTTGCAGGTTTGTTCGTGATAACTAAAATCTTTCCAAAGTCGTCCGTCATGCACCCGGTTATTGCTTTGCACCCATCGCATCCCAGGCAAACTGATTGGCGTAACAACAATTTTGATGTTTAACGAATCGGCAATATCCAGAACGCTCATGAGTTTTTGTAAATCAGACTTCACAATTCCTTTATAGTCATCTGCATTCCCAATCAGGAAATCCCTTTCGGTGCCCTTCCATTTTTCGTAAGTCAGCCTGATAAATTTGATGCTTGCAGCGGCTGCCGATTCAAACCATTCGCGGGTAGGAACAGCATTGAAAAAATTAGCGCCTTTTTGCTGTTTGTCCCAAAACAAAATTCCAGGTTTTTGAGCACTGGAAATCAGTGAAATATGTAGTATTAAAATTGTTATCAAAAATTTAATAATCATACAAATTACTTTTCTGTCCACGCGCCAATTCCTTTAAACGCATTTCCTTGTTTATCAAACAGGCTTCTGCCCAAATAGAAAATCTGCGATTCGGGAATTTCCAGCGCCTCGGGTTCCCAATAGTAAACTGATTTTACTTTTGGGTATTTTTTAAGCCGGTTTGCAAGTTCAGCAAGGTAATCGTACTGCCCCTGTTCTGTTGGCGGATATGGTTTTACATTCACAACACCATTTCCCGGTTCGGGATACCAGTTGTTTGAATAATAGGCAGTTTCCACAAGCGAAATATCCTGACTGAATGATTTTGAAAGATTTTCGAGATTGGCTTCCAACTGATAAAACGGGCCATGCCACCAGGGGTAATAACTCAATCCGATAACATCGTATTCAACTCCGTACTCATTCATTTTGCTGTAAAAAGTATTCGATTCCTGCAAATTTCCTCCCGTGGCGGCATGAATCATGATTTTTATTCCGGCTGAATTTTTAGCCCGTTTCACGCCCTGAATACCGGATTTAATCAGTGTGGTTAATCCCTGCCAGTTGGCGCCGCCGGTTTCGTGCCATAATTTTCCCTGCGGCCAAAGCATCCCGTTATTGATTTCGTTACCAATCTGAACCATTTCGGGCAATACTCCGGAATTTTGCATGGCATCGAGTACTTTTGTGGTGTAAACGCGCACACTATCGGCAAGCAACTGGAACGATAAATTTTTCCAGGCTGCCGGTGTAAATTGTTTGCCGGGGTCGGCCCAGGTATCGGAATAATGAAAATCAATCAATATTTTATATCCAAGTGTTTTTGCTTTCTTGGCCAATTCGATGGTGTAGGTCAGATTGTTGCAAACCGGTCCAACATTGTTCGGCGTGTGAAAAATACGTAATCGTGCCCACGTGTAACCATTCTCCTTAAAAATCTGAAGCCCGTTTTTTGCAACACCATTCACTTTATAAACAGCACCGAAATCTTCCATTTTTTTAATTATCGAAAAATCGCCGCCATAAACCAGTTTGCTATCTTCCCGAATTTCATCGGTCTGGTTATCAATTGAGCAGGACAAAAAAAGAGCTATGAAAAAAGCATAAATCACCACCTTCATTATTTTAAACATTTAAAATACATTTTCTGAATTCAGGAGCCGCAATATAACAAATTGCTTTTTAAAAATGCTGTGTCAGCGCCGACCTCCACCAGGTGTAATATTTGCCTTCCAGTTCTGAAATTGTTGGGAACGGGTAAAACAGGAACCGATCTTTCTCTCCGATGAAAAATCCGGTTTTTATGGTGCGGTATTTTAAATCGCCCGGCATATACCGCAAAACTGTTTTAGTGGGTTTTCCCTGAGTATCGTTCAGTTTTATCAAACATTCGCGCAAATGATCAGGATTTTGATAAGGCAGGTTATGCAGCGGAGCATTAGGGTCTGAAGCCAGTTCGTTCAGCAATAATTCAACAAACATCACCTTTGGCGCCGAAACAGGTTTTTTAGGGTCGGTAAGGAACTGAATAAACTTGCTCGGGGTAAGTTTGCTTGCCACACGGGTGGTTATTGGGTTAAATTGCTGGTAAAGATGAATATCGTCTGATTCGGTTTCCTCATAATCCGACGATTTCAGCTCAAGTACTTTGCCGTCATCGGTCGAGAGGTACAGATTTTTTAATGCCGAGAGCGGAGTTTTCTCAAGGCAGCGGTAAATACTAAAAAACACTGAACGTTTTGGTTCGCCGTTGGGATAGGGTACCAGTTCTTTTTCGATGTGATTTTCAGGAAGATCCTTTAGTTTTTCGGGATCAAGTTCGAAGAAAATGTTTTGTCCGTGGATCTGTTTTCTTGTCCCTACCGACAAATAATTTCCAAAATCGAACGGGGCCAGGTGAGAAGCGATCAACGACTCGGGCGTAATTACTAGGTAATAGTACTTTTTCATGATCTCTGATTTTTGAATAAAGTTACAGATTATTATAATGTTAGTCAATAGCAGAGGCGAACGAAAAATTTAATTAATCATTCATTTTATTAATTTTGCCAGCCGAAATTTAAAATTTAAGAAATGCAAAAGGGAACACGGGTTTTGGCAATCGACATTATGCGCGGGCTGACGCTTTTTTTAATGCTTTTTGTAAACGATTTGTATGTTCCCGGCGTTCCTGCATGGATGGTTCACACAAAAGCAGATTTCGACGGGATGGGTTTGGCAGACTGGGTTTTTCCGGGGTTTTTATTCATGGTCGGGATGGCTGTTCCGTTTGCGATTCAAAGCCGTTTGAAAACAGGCGATAAATGGAGCCGGATTATTGCATACATCTTTGTGCGCTCAATCAGTCTATTAATTATAGGTGTTTTCATGCTGAACAGTTCGCGTTTGAATTCTGAACTTACCGGTATGGGCAAAAACCTCTGGGCAATATTGATGTATGTTTCAGTTTTTCTGATTTGGAACCAATACCGGAATTTGAATGGAACAGTTACACTTTTTTTAAAAGGAATTGGATTAGTCGGGTTAATAGCTCTTGCAGCAGTTTTTCGCAGTGGTACGCAGCAGAATGCAGGTTGGATGCAAACCGGATGGTGGGGAATTCTGGGGTTGATTGGCTGGGGTTATTTTGTTGCTGCCACCGTTTATCTGGTTAGTAAAGATAATTTGTTGAAAACCGGTGTTTTCTGGTTGCTTTTTCTCGCCCTGAATATATTATCACAATTGGGAATTCTTGATTTTCTCAATCCTGCTAAACCTTTTATTGGGGTAATTCTTTCCGGAAACATTCCTTTAACTGTGCTCACAGGGATGGTTTTTAGTTTGATTCTTCGAAACCTTGAAAAGGAGAATATCAGGAAATTTATGATTGCCGGTGTAATTTTTGGTGTTGTAGTTTTGTTTTCAGGTTTTTTGCTTCGCAACTGGTTTATAATTTCAAAAATAAAAGGCACACCAAGTTGGGCAATGATTTGCAACGGTATAAGCATACTTGTTTTTATGCTCCTTTATTTTGTGATTGATGTTTTGGGTAAAAGCAAATGGGCTGCAGTATTTAAACCTGCCGGACAAAACTCGCTTACCACGTATCTTGCTCCCGATGTTTTATATCACCTGATTTGGATGACAAGTATCCCGGTTTTCTCTTACAAACATTCCGGATTTCAGTGGATTGTTGTGTCAGGTTCGGTTGTCTGGGCATTTGCAATGATTGGTGTTGCCGCGCTTTTATCAAAAATTGGAATCAGGTTAAAACTCTGAAATTGTTTTGTATTTTTATAAACTAAACCTTTAAAATTGAACATCATGAACCGGTATCAACTTATTTTTGCTTTGATTCTGATTGTAATCTTTTTATCATGTAAAAAGGAGAAAGTAACACTTGAATCATTATTAACCGAAATGACCGACAGGTCGGAATTAACTTATTTCCCCGAAAATCAATACTCGCTAAAACAGTTCAGCAGTTACGACCGCAACTCAGTTTCACCCGATAGTTTGGGATGGTTTGCCAATGCCGATTACACGCAGTTTATCCGTGAGGAACAAAACGGCGGGAGACGTGAATTTGTGCTGTTCGATGCAGAAGGACCGGGTACGCTGGTGCGCTGGTGGATGACTTTTTCAGGGCCCGATGCATATTCGGGAACAATGAGGGTTTACATTGATGGAAGCGATAAACCTGTGATTGAAGGCAATATTCTCGATATACTCAGCGGAACAATTTTGGCAACCGAACCGCTGGCATCTTCGGTTTCACCGCTCACCGAACGCGGTCATCGCGGACATAACCTCTACCTGCCAATTCCTTACGCCATAAACTGCAAAATAACCTACGAGTGCGGAGCTGTAAAAATCGAAGAAAACAAACGCGTACCAAGCATTTATTACAACATTTGTTATCGTTCATACGATAAAAATGTTGAGGTGGAAAGTTTTTCAATGGATGTTTTAAAAAGGGCAGAAACCGTTATCAGGCAAACTGCCGAAACGCTGCTTGCTCCGTTTACACAAACCGAAGTGGCACAAAAAAAGTCAATTCAGTTGGAAGAAAACGACAATTTAACCATCGATTTGAATGAAAATGGAAAAGCCATTTCGCGGGTAGCAGTAAAGCTACAGGCTGACAACCTGAACCAGGCTTTGCGGTCAACTGTGCTCGAAATGTCGTTTGATGGGAATCAGACAGTCTGGATTCCAGTCGGAGAATTTTTTGGGACAGGCTACCAGTTGCATCCCTCAAAAACCTGGTTTACGCAAGTTACAAACGATGGATGGATGGAAGCCCGCTGGCTGATGCCCTTCAAAAAATCGGCTCAAATCAGTTTGGTAAACTACGGTAAACAACAGGTAAATGCCGAACTTAAAATAAGCATGGAAGCCGGCAAATGGAAAGGTAACAGCATGTATTTTGGCGCTTCGTGGCACGAACACAACCAGATTGAAACCTGGAAGGATGATGCTGCAACTGACGACGAATGGCATTTTGATATGAATTATGTTACGCTGAAAGGTCAGGGTGTTTATGTTGGCGACGCTGTTACCGTGTTTAACACTGTCGATGGCTGGTGGGGCGAAGGCGATGAAAAGATTTTTGTCGATGGCGAAAAATTCCCGTCGAGCATTGGCACCGGCAGCGAAGATTATTACGGTTATGCCTGGTGCAGACCTGAAGTTTTCTCGCACCCGTTTATTGCACAACCGGTTGGGGATGGCAGTTTTCATCCGGGCATGAGCGTTAATATGCGTTTCAGGGCCCTCGATGCTATTCCGTTTCAAACGGAAATCAATTCGAACATTGAAATGTGGCACTGGGTGAAAACGAAAGTTAACTATGCACAGTCGGCATTTTGGTATGCAAAACCCGGATTTACATCAAACGACCAGCCCAACACAGAAACAGTGAAAATTCCGGTGGCAATGCACCGTACAGATATTTACAAACCTGTTGTTGATGAAACAGGAAAAATGGAAGGCGAATTTCTGGAAGTTGTTTCAGTTGGTTCCGGAACTGCTGCCACACAATCAGGCAGTTTTGGC
>JBBIVS010000188.1:0-1592 GCA_037439605.1 Draconibacterium sp.
TTTTATCGAAAACAAAGCCAATTTTATCACATTCTAAAATCGTTTAAATGACGGGATCGGCATGGTTAACTGCTGTTTTGGCGATTTCAGTTTTGTTTATCATTCTGGGTACCACCAAACTGAAACTTCACCCGTTTATTGTTTTACTGCTGGCTGCATACCTGGCCGGCGCCATGGCCGGTTTGCCCGTTGGCTCAATTGCTGCATCCATTGCCACAGGTTTTGGAAATATAATGGCCACAATAGGGATTGTAATTATTCTGGGAACCATCATCGGTATTATCCTGGAAAAGTCGCATGCCGCAATTCAACTGGCTGAACTGGTTTTAAAATTGGTTGGTAAACGATTCCCGGCGCTTGCAATGTCAATTATTGGGTACATCGTTTCCATTCCTGTTTTTTGCGATTCGGCATTTGTAATTCTTTCTTCGCTAAAAAAATCTATGGTTCAGAAAACCGGCAAATCTTCGGTTGCATTGACCATTGCACTTGCCACGGGATTGTATGCCACACACACATTTGTTCCGCCAACACCCGGCCCGATTGCAGCCGCAGGAAATCTGGGCCTCGAAAATCAACTGGGAATTGTTATTTTGTTTGGTTTGTTGGTAGCTGCAGTTGCCATGTTAAGCGGGTATTTCTGGTCCATATACATCGGGAAAAAATATACCACGAAAGAGGATGAAATAACCGAAGAATTTAAAGACGTCATAGAAATTAAACTACCGTCCGGAATAAAATCAATCGCACCCATTTTAGTTCCCATTTTTTTGATTGCATTTCGGTCAGTGGCAATTTATCCAACCAAGCCATTGGGTGAAGGTTTCTTTTTTTTGATGTTCGATTTTTTGGGTCAGCCGGTAAATGCCTTATTTATTGGTTTGTTTCTTTCGTTTTTGCTTTTCCCGAAATTCAATAAAGAAACTTTGACAGGATGGATTGGGGACGGGATTTCTGCAGCAGCGCCAATATTGCTGATTACAGGCGCCGGCGGTGCGTTTGGGGCCATTTTAAAGGAAACTCAAATTGGTGAAACCATCGGTAATTTGCTTGCAGATTATCAACTTGGCATTTTTCTTCCGTTTATTATTGCCGCTGCTTTCAAAACCGCTCAGGGTTCGACAACTGTGGCACTGGTGGCTACTTCTGCATTAATTGCCCCTTTATTGTCTTCCATTGGTTTGGATTCGCACAACAGTAAACTACTTGCTGTAATGGCTACCGGGGCAGGCGCAATGACAATTTCGCACGTAAACGACAGTTATTTCTGGGTAGTTACCCAATTCTCGGGAATGACCGTAAAAACCGGGCTGAAAACACATTCTACAGGAACATTGATTCAGGGAATCAGTTCTATTATTTTTATTTACTTTTTAACACTAATCTTAATGTAATGAATAAATTGTACCTTTTTCTGTTTACAGCACTTGTCGTGTTTATTTCAGGTTGTGAAAGAAAAGTAAAAATCGATGGCATTTATGTTGATTTCGCAAAAATTGAAATTGTAAAAAACCAGATTCAAAATGGAGATTCAAAATACCGGCCTGTGTATCAAATCCTATTAAAAAAAGCTGAGCTTGCCCTGACTGAAG
>JBBIVS010000188.1:1608-7090 GCA_037439605.1 Draconibacterium sp.
TTCAGTGTTACGGACAAAAAACGCACACCACCAAGCAGCAATATACACGATTACCTGAGCATGGGGCCTTACTGGTGGCCCGACACAACCAAACCCGGCGGATTGCCTTATATCAGACGCGACGGTGAAGTAAACCCCGAAACACGTGACGAGTATGTTGACACTGAATCAAAAAATAAACTCTTTTCCAACGTGGAAACTTTAGGCTGGGCTTTTTACTTTTCAGGCGAAACAAAATACGCTGAAAAAGCAGTTCAGTTGCTCGAAACATGGTTCATTAAACCTGAAACGAGAATGAACCCAAATCTGAATTATGCACAGGGTATTCCGGGTATTTGCGACGGGCGCGGAATCGGGATTATCGACTGGTCAGGCATCAACAAAATTATTTCAACGATCCAGATTCTGGATGCATATGGAATATTGTCAGGGGAAACAAGTGCTTCCTTGTTTCAATGGTTCGAAGAATATCACAACTGGCTGACCACTCATGAATACGGGAAGTTTGAAGACGATTACTTTAACAATCACGGTACCTGGTACGATGTGCAGGTTGCCGGAATTGAGCTTATGCTTGGTAAAAATGAAATGGCCAAAACACGGCTCGAAACGGCAAAAACAAAACGAATTGCCTCTCAAATTGAACCTGACGGAAGTCAACCGCACGAACTGGTACGAACCAAATCACTGGGATACAGTACCATGAACCTTCGGGGATTTATGCATCTGGCTAATCTGGGTAAAAAAGTTGGCGTCGATTTATGGAATTTCGAAACTGAAGATGGTCGCAGTATCCGTAAAGCGCTCGATTTTCTGTTGCCTTTCGCAATTGGCGAAAAAAGCTGGGAACACCAGCAACTGGGCAATTTGGAAGATGCCATCGAAAACCTGAAAATCAATTTTGCGATGGCAGCGGCAGCAACCACCGAAGTGAAATATAAAACGGTGGCAAATATGGTCAAATCTCCTGAAAATCATTGGGAAACGCTGATTTTCCCAATCCAGGATTAAAGAGAAACCCACTTTCAAAAATTCAAGCATTCTCGCATTCAAGCATTCACACATTTTCTTTCAGGTTAAAACAATATGAAATAATAGTAACCTTTCCTTGTAAGCCTCCTTTTGAAAAAGAACAATTTGCTATCTTTGAGCCGCTTTGGCAAATCGGTGTTAAAACATTGATTTTCTGATAAAAACAAATTAGTTAAACAATAAAAACTACTCACAATGTTTATTAGCGAAGTAAAAGCAAGAGAGATTTTGGATTCACGTGGAAATCCAACCATTGAAGTTGAAGTAACACTTGAAAGTGGCGCATTTGGCCGTGCAGCGGTTCCATCGGGCGCATCAACAGGAGAAAACGAAGCCCTTGAATTGCGCGACGGCGACAAGGGACGTTACCTTGGGAAAGGTGTTTTAAAAGCCGTGGAAAACGTAAACGAAGTTATTGCGAAGGAAATTATTGGCATGGATGCCAGGGACCAGGTAGCTATTGACAATAAACTGCTCGAAATGGACGGTACTAAAACCAAATCGAATTTGGGCGCCAACGCGATGCTGGGAGTTTCTTTAGCTGTTGCCAAAGCTGCTGCCGACTATTGCGAACTACCGCTTTACCGTTATATTGGTGGCGCCAATGCCAAAACATTGCCCGTACCGATGATGAATATTATCAACGGCGGTTCTCATTCAGATGCCCCGATTGCATTCCAGGAGTTTATGATTCGCCCCATTGGAGCAACTTCATTCCGCGAAGGATTGAGAATGGGTGCTGAAGTTTTTCATTCGCTGAAAAAAATCTTTCACGACCGTGGATTAAGTACTGCAGTTGGCGATGAAGGCGGTTTCGCCCCAACTCTCGATGGAACTGAAGATGCATTGAACAGCATCATTGAAGCCATTAAAAAAGCAGGTTACAAACCTGGCAGGGCTGAGGAAGGCGGCGATGTATCAATTGCCCTTGACTGTGCCGCTTCTGAGTTCTACAAAGATGGCATGTACAACTACGCCAAATTTGAAGGCGCAAACGGAGCTAAAAGAACATCAGCCGAACAAGTTGAATTCCTTGCCGGACTTGTTGAAAAATTTCCAATCGACTCGATTGAAGATGGCATGAGCGAAAACGACTGGGACGGCTGGGTGGCCCTCACCAACAAACTGGGCGGCAAATGCCAATTGGTTGGCGACGACCTGTTTGTTACCAATGTTGAATACCTGAAAAAAGGAATTGAACTTGGCGCCGCAAACTCAATCCTTGTTAAAGTAAACCAAATTGGCACTTTAACTGAAACACTTGATGCAATTGAAATGGCACACCGTGCAGGTTACACTTCGGTAACTTCACACCGTTCGGGCGAAACTGAAGATTCAACCATTGCCGACATTGCCGTGGCAACCAACTCAGGCCAGATTAAAACCGGATCATTAAGCCGTTCCGACAGGATGGCCAAATACAACCAGTTGCTCCGCATCGAAGAAGAACTGGGCGCCAGCGCAGTTTACGGATATAAAAAGATTTACAGGAAATAATTTTATTTTGATAAATTAAAAACAAAAAAAGACTGCCGGAAACGGTGGTCTTTTTTTGTTTTGTATATATTTATGGTATGGATTTTTTAGAATTATAAAATCATTGCGTTTAAACAAATTTTATCAATATGCTTAATGCCAGAACTAAAACTTATTTCTATATTTTTTTAACTGTCGCTATCCTGATTCTTTCAGCCATTTTTATTTCAATGAAAAAACACACAATTGAATGGTATTTAAAAATAGCAAAAGATGAATTTTTTTTGAATGAAAACGAAATCCTTATTGGTTTTTCGGACAGAAAAACAAAAGCTCCCCTTGACACCATTTGCAATTTTACACATTTTGTTTTTAAAATAAATACCGACAAATCGTTTCGTTTTAATAATTCAAATTTGGAAAGAATCGAGAAAGCTGAAAATGCCTTAATAACATTTGAGTTTCATGGCCATAAATTCTTTAATAACATTAACAACAATATATTCGAACATATAGTCAATGGTTTGTATGACAAGAAATTGGAATATATTAACAAACACATATTGTTGAAAAACAAAAATATTTATGTTCGGTTAATGCCTGAAATGGAAGTTCCGGTTTACCAATTTAAATGGCAAAATCTGTCAGGAGAGCAATTCATTGAAGCATACCGGTATCTGTTTCTAAAATTGAAGAATCTTAATCCCAACTTAAAGTTTGTATGGGGGCCGGCAGGTTATATGGGTGCCGAAGAATATTATCCGGGCAAAGATGTAGTTGATGTCATTAGCATCACTTTAAACAGTAAATTTGAGCAGTCAATTAAGTATTATCCATCATATCAGGATTCTAAAACCGAAATACATCGTAAATTTCATCGTCTCCGATTTTTCAATCATTCACTTTTCATTTTAGGAGATAAAACTAATACAAACAAAGCCCTTATTTCGGAATATATTACGAATGAAAAAGATACAATTACCAAATATGAAAATATTGCTTATAATGAAAAACTATGGGAAAATAATAATACAGCTATTGAAAAAAAGAAATTCGTTGTTGGCTTGCATGATCCAAATCAAAGACTAATTAATGATCCGTTTATTTCAGTTGAACATATTTTTGTTGACTTTGGACAAGTACAATCTGGAGAATTACAAATACTGTTACATGATGTTTTTTCGAGAAATCATGACGTTATTCTAACCGTTGAACCATGGAGAGATCTGTCAGGAATTGCCGATACCATGGTACTTCAAAACATACTCGCAGGCAAATACGACAGCATTATAAAAAGAGTATTTGATGATATTTCAGACACGAAACACATGGTTTATCTCAGATTTGCGCATGAAATGGAAATTCCAATTACCCGCTATGCATGGCAAAGTCAGGACCCTTTGGTTTACATCAGGGCTTTCAGGTATTTTATGAATTTTAAAGATACAATTCCTCAAAATGTAAAAAGAATCTGGGGACCTGCAGGAGACAGATCATCTCCTGATTTTTACCCGGGAAATGATGTTTTAGACTATATTAGTTTTGCAATTTATGGTTTGCCTGATAAAAACATAACTGACCATGAAAAACAATTAACTTTTTCAAAAATTTTTAATTATAAAATCTGGCGCTTCAGGATTTTTGATAAACCTGTTTTTATTACAGAATTTGGAGTTCGGGGACCTGAAGATTATCAAACCCGATGGCTGGAAGATGCAGCAAAAACCCTTAATGAAAACCAACGGGTTATTGGGGTCAATTATTTTAACATGAGCGATACTCCAGGTGCATGGGGAGAAATAAAAGAACCAGACTGGAGCATAACTCCGGCTTCGTTGCACAGATTTATGGAAGTTTTAGAACGTGATAACCAATGAATAACAATTTATTAATACCAAATACCATTAATCGAAACAATTTCGATTTATTGCGTTTTCTCCTTGCATCCTCAGTTATTGTTTGTCATTGTTATGCCACATTTTACGGATGGGAACAATTTGTAAAAAATGAGCCATTTATGAAATGGAGTGGAGGAAAGATCAGTATTGGCAGCGCTGCTGTAAACTTTTTCTTTGTAATAAGTGGATTTTTAATTGTGCGAAGTTTTGAAAATTCGGCAAACTTTATGGAATACATTAAAAAACGCATATTACGCATTTACCCCGGGTTTATCATTGTATCCATCTTTTGTTTTTTAATAGTTGGACCTATTGATTTCATGAAAGATTTAAGTATTTCAGAATACTTTAATTTTATCGATTCAGTACCCCTAAAAAGAGAAATCGCAAATATGTTAAGCCTTCAGTCACCAATAGAAAACCGATATTTCACACATCTTCCTCAGTCTGGATTGAATAACTCATTATGGACTATACATTATGAATTTATTTGTTATCTTATTGTGCCATTATTGGCTTGGGCTGGATTGACCAAACAAAAAAATTCGTTATTAATTATACTGATAATCTGCTATTTATTATTGTGTCTGCAAACTTTTGGATATATTTTCCCATTCAAACAAAGTTTAAGTGGCGGTATTATCGGAAATCCGTATTATTATCCGCGCTTTTTCACTTATTTTTTTTGTGGGAGCTGTGTATATATTTTCAGAAACCAAATCCCCCGAAAAAAATGGATGGCTGCAGCTTCTCTTCTGCTTTTTGTGTTAGCATTTAAATTAAAAATGATAGATATTTTTTGGCCATTGGCTGGCACTTACCTGTTATTTTATGTAGCTTATCATCAACAATATTTATTTCCGGAATTTGCAAAATACGGAGACTTCTCGTATGGAATATATCTTTATGGCTGGCCATTACAGCAATTAGTGATGTTATTTTTTGGAAAATATTTATCTGTTTACACTTTCTTTGCTTTTGTATTCCCAATAGTTTTACTTTTTGCTGTTTTGAGTTGGAAAATGGTGGAAGGTCCTGCTTTAAAACTGAAGAAGTGTGAATTAATAAAAGGAGTG
>JBBIVS010000189.1:0-7063 GCA_037439605.1 Draconibacterium sp.
TGTACGGTTGTAATCGTTGAGTATTACTTTGTAACGCTCTGTGTAACTAGTGCTGTGCCCGTTCTGCCGCATATTGAAATCGAGCCAGGGTTCGTTGTGAAAATTTTGTGCCGAGCCATTTCCACCGGTAGGGTGAAAAGTTATCAGGTGTGCGCCACCATCGCCTTCGCGCAATCCTTTTGCCATTTCGGAAACAATCAGGTGCTGTTCGTCGGTTTCAACCGGGCGGTCGCCACCGGTAATCCAGATGATGTTCGGACTGTTTTTATAACGGTTCCCGATAAATTTTCCATAGCTTCGGGCATTTTCTGGTGTAAAAATCACCGGTCCAACGCCCCACATTTTATTCCACTTGTCGCCCCAAGTTGGTAAAAAGCCAAAAAAGATGCCTTTTTCAGCGGCTTTATTAACCACCCAATCCACATGTGCAAAATATTTTTCATTGGGTTTTGCTGGGTCGTTGTCAATTAAGGGTATTTCACCTTCGGCATTGGGTGTATTCAGGCCATCGAGTTCGGCCAGCGCCACCGCCTGAATTACGGTGTAACCTTTCTGTCGGCGGTTTTCAAGGTATTTTTCAGCATCGGCCTTCGAAAGTCGATGAAACAATTCCCACGCTGTGTCACCAAGATAGAAAAATGGGGTCCCATCTTCGAAAACCAAATACCGGTGATTTTCGGAAACCTTCAGTTTACCGTGAGTAAAATCAACCGACGGACCTTGCCATTTAACATCCCGGGCAGTTAACGTGTTAATAAAAAAAACAGTTAAAATAGTTAAGATTGACTTCATTTTTACAGTTTAGCTTTTCAGGTTAATTTTGTTTAAATTTCTGCTAAAAATACAAATTAGTATCTATCTTCAAATATTTAAAACATGAAATTAACGGCGAATGTAATTGGCGCCACCGGATTGGTTGGCAAAGTGCTGGTCAGGCAATTGCTGAATGACGGGCGTTTTGAAAAAGTACGGATTTTTGTCCGCCGCGAAACCAGTCTGAAACATCCTAAGCTGGAACAACTTATTGTTGATTTCGGTAAAACAGAAACCTGGGAAAAACAACTCACTGGCGATGTTTTGTTTTCGGCTTTGGGAACCACTTTGAAACAGGCTGGCAGCAAGGAAAAACAATTTGAAATTGACTTTACATTTAACCTGAATTTTGCCAAAAAAGCAAAGGAAAACGGAATCGAAAATTATGTGCTGGTTTCGTCAGTGGGCGCTAACGCAAAATCAGCCATTTTTTATACAAAAATGAAAGGCGAACTGGATGAGGCGGTATCCAAAGTCGGATTCCGAAATTTGGTCATTCTTCGACCAGCCTCGCTGACAGGTCCGCGGGAAAACCGGCGGCTGGCGGAAGAGATTTCGGTTCCAATACTTAATATTCTGACACGGTTTATGATGAAAAACTATATTCCCATCAGCGATGAAACCGTAGCAAAGGCGATGATAAATGCAGTATTCAGAAAAAACACAAAAAAAACGATTTACGAGGGTGGCGAGGTTTTTAACCTCGCTGAAGATTTATTGTAATGCATTAATTTTAAATCCGACTAATCTTTTAAAAGTTAAACAATAAATAACCTGAAAATGAAAAACCTGTTGAAACAAAAATCTTATCTCCCGACAATCCTCTTATTTGCTGTCATCGCATTACTTTTTACAGCCTGTGCCGATGTTACCAACATCGATGCCTGTAAAAACGCCGAACCTTATGGTTTTATGGGTGGGTTGTGGCACGGCATTATTGCGCCAATCAGCTTCTTTGGCAGCCTGTTAAGCGACAACATTGCCATGTACGCCGTGAACAATAATGGTGGTTGGTACAATTTCGGTTTTGTACTCGGCGCCGGAATTTTATTTGGCGGCGGTTCCCGTGCTTCGAAACGAAAATAAATTCATCCATATTCCGCCCCCTCCTCTAATTTTTCCGGAAAATGAATTTTTCCTTTTATATGAATTTTCTATCGCTTAACTGTGAATTTGACACTTAAAGTCATAAATCCCCTGGATCTTTTTTATTTTTAGCCAAAATTTTAAACGTAATCAAAATAAAACAATTATGAAAAATTACAACGTATTTAATCTGGCGGTTAAGTCAATGTTTGCTTTTACTCTGTTTATTGTGCTGCTTTCAGCAAATAGCTGTCAGCAAATGCCCAAAGTTGATGAAACAATAAAAGTGGACATTGCCGTTGATGGCGAACCTATCAACCCATTTATTTACGGGCAGTTTATCGAGCATCTGGGTAAATGTATCTATGGCGGAATCTGGGCAGAAATGCTTGAGGATCGCAAGTTTTACTATCCCGTAACATTCGAATTTAACCCCTGGGGAACAGCAAGCGATCCGCAGTGGAATACAGGCGAATATAAATTTCTGAACGCTTCGCCGTGGCAGGTGATTGGCGACGAAAAAACGGTTACGATGGACAAGAAATCACCGTTTACAGGCGAACATTCGCCAAAAATCCAGTTAAAAGGCGATGGATCTGCCGCCGGAATCAAACAAGCCGGAATTGAGTTTTTGGCCGGAAAAGAATACACCGGAAGAATTGTGCTGGCTGGAGATGTTACAGCTGCTCCTGTTGTGGTTCAGATAACTTCTGAAAATAACGAAACTGTAAAAGTTGAATTTGTTGAAATCAGCAGCGAGTTCAAAAGCTACCCGTTGAGTTTTACCACTCCGTTTGATGGTAAAAATTGTGTAGTCGAAATTGTGAGTACCGGCAAAGGCAGTTTCAAAATTGGAACTGTTTCACTGATGCCTGCCGACAATATCAATGGCTGGCGGCCCGATGTAGTGGCGCTTCTGAAAGAACTGAACTCGCCGATTTACCGCTGGCCGGGTGGAAACTTTGTAAGCGGTTACAACTGGCGCGATGGAATTGGCGAAATGGATAAACGTCCGCCCCGCAAAAACCCGGCATGGAAAGGCGTTGAACACAATGATGTGGGTGTTCACGAATACATGCAACTGATGGAAATGATTGATGCCGAACCTTTTGTTGCGGTAAATACGGGTTTGGGAACTGTGGAGGAAGTGGCTGCACAGATTGAGTACTGTCGTGGCAGTCAGGATACCCCGCTGGGCAAACTCAGGACAGAAAACGGAAGTGCTGCTCCTTTTAATATCCGTTATTGGGCTGTAGGTAACGAAATGTACGGAAACTGGCAGTTGGGCCACATGCCTTTGAGCGAGTATGTTTTGAAACACAACGACATGGCAAAGGCAATCTGGGCTGTTGATTCAACCGCGAAACTGATTGGCGTGGGCGCCGTGGGCGAATGGAGCGAAACCATGCTTTCGCAGTGTGCTGATTATATGAATCTTTTGAGCGAACACATTTACTGCAAGGAAAAAGACTCGCTGCAGGAACATGTGGTTCAGATTAAAAACGACATAAAACGTGTTGCCGACGCACATCGCAATTACCGCGAAAAAATTGGTGGCTTAAAAGAAAAGGATATTCGCATTGCTATGGATGAGTGGAACTACTGGTACGGAGATTACATTTACGGCGAACTTGGCGTTCGTTACCACCAGAAAGACGGGTTGGGAATTGCCATGGGCTTGCACGAATATTTCCGCAACAGCGATATTTTTTACATGGCCAACTATGCACAAACCGTGAATGTAATTGGTGCCATTAAAACCACGCAAACCGCGTCGGCTTTCGAAACCACCGGGCTGGTCTTAAAACTGTACCGCAACCAGTTTGGTTCGGTTCCGGTTAAAATCGGAACTCCTGCCAACCCAAATCTCGATATTTCGGCAGCATTAACCGAAGACAAAACCGCTTTGACAGTTGCCGTTGTAAACATGGATGCCAATCCGCAAAGTATTATAGTCGATTTGGGCGAAATAAAAGCCGGAAAACAAGGTCAGCAGTGGCTCATTCAGAATGCCGACCCGGAAGCTTATAACACACCCGGCGAAGAACCTAACGTTGTGATTGAAGAGCAACCGATTGATTTCAGTAAAAAAGTAATTGAAGTTCCTGGTTATGCAGTGAAATTGGTTAAAGTGGCACTGGTAAAATAAATAATTCAATAATGAAAAAGCTACAATTCTTCTTTCTTGCAGCACTGACTGTTTTGTTTGTATGTTGTGCGGTAGAATCCAATGAAAAACTTTCAGTTTCTTCTCCTAACGGAGTAAACAAAATCGATTTTGTACTCGAAAAAGGTGTGCCGAAATACTCGGTAAATCACGCGGAAAAGGCGGTTATCAACCCGTCGAAACTGGGTTTTATTTTTAAAGACGGCGATAATTTCGACGCCGGTTTTAAAGTGCTTGAATCAAAAACAAACTCCATCGACGAAACCTGGGAACAGGTTTGGGGCGAAAAGCATTTTATTCAGAATAATTACAACGAACTGGTTGTTACGCTCCAGGAAAAGAGCGGCGCCAAACGCAAACTCGAAGTGCAGTTTCGCGCGTTCGACGATGGCGTGGCGCTGCGCTATGTTTTCCCGGAACAGGGAATTACCGACAGCATTTTTATTATGGACGAGTGTACCGAATTCAACCTCGCTGCCGATGGCAATGCCTGGTGGATTCCGGCTTACCGCGACAACCGTTACGAATACCTTTACGAAAAAACCCGAATCTCCGAGATGGACACAGTGCATACACCGGTTACTTTCCAAAGCGACAACGGTTTGTACCTTTCTTTGCACGAAGCCAACCTGGTTGATTTTGCATCGATGACGATTCAGCAAATGGAAGGAACTAGCCTGAAATGCAATCTTGTTCCATGGTCGGATGGAGTGAAGGTAAAAACAAAAGCGCCGTTTAAATCGCCGTGGCGCACGGTTCAGATTGGCGAAAAAGCCGGCGACCTGATTACTTCGTACCTCATTCTGAACCTGAACGAACCCAATGCTATGGGCGATATTTCGTGGGTTCAGCCGCACAAATACCTCGGAATCTGGTGGGGAATGCACATCGGTAAATACACTTTCTGGGAAAGCGAAAAACACGGCGCTTCCACCAAAAATTCCAAAATGTACATCGATTATTGTCAGAAGCTGGGCATCGACCGGCTGCTGATTGAAGGCTGGAACAAAGGCTGGACTCCGGCCTGGTACGAAAACGCGATGCACATGTTCAGTTTTACCCAAAGTACAGACGATTTCAACCTCGAAGAGGTTGTGAAGTATGGCGAAAGCAAGGGAGTGAAGCTGATTGGTTACCATGAAACCGGTTCGAACCTCATTAATTATCTGGCACAGATTGATTCGGGAATGGCATTGTACCAGAAAATGGGAATTCACGATATCAAAATCGGTCAGGTGGGCTCACGTTTGAACATGAAAGAATGGCACCACGGTCAGTTTGGCGTGAATTATTACCGGTATGTTTTGAAAAAAGCGGCTGAATACCAGTTGGCTGTCAATTTTCACGAACCAATAAAAGACACAGGCGAGCGTCGTACTTATCCGCACATGATGTCGCGTGAAGGCGCACGTGGCATGGAATACGATGCATGGAGCGACGGCAATCCGCCGAACCACACGCTGAACCTTGTTTTTACCCGCATGTTGAGTGGCCCGATGGATTTTACACCCGGTATTTTCGATTTGAACGAAGAACAGGGTTTTAACAATCGTTCGGTTCACACCACGCTGGCAAAACAACTGGCGTATTACGTTACATTGTATTCGCCCATTCAGATGCTGGCCGACCTGCCCGATAATTACGACGGACACCCGGCTTTCCAGTTTCTGAAAGATGTTCCGGTGGATTGGGACGACACCAAAGTATTGAATGGCGAAATTGGCGAATATGTTACCACGGTGCGCAAGGACCGCAAAAGCGACGATTGGTACCTGGGGAGTATGACCAATGAAAAGGCCCGCGAATTCACCGTTTCGCTCGATTTTCTGGGTGATGGAAATTACGAAGCGCAGATTTATGCTGATGCTCCCGGAACCACCTGGCAAAACGAGCCTGAAAAAGTGGTCATTTCAACTGTTGCTGTTGACAAAACATCAACACTGCCCATTACTCTGGGTGCCGGCGGTGGAATGGCTGTTCGGTTCAAAAAACTGTAAATGAATTGTTAGGCTAAAGCCCGGTTTTATAGCGCTACTGAATAACCCCAGCCTTAAGGCTGGGGTTAGCGAAATACTCACACCAATGACTAACCCCGGCATTTATGCTGGGGTTAACAAATGAATGAAAATTACCGTTGGCTTTCGCCAACGGATTGCAATACAAGGTTGACCGGGCTTTAGCCCATTATTCAGAATGTGGCTGAAGCCCGGTTTTCAATTTTTTTAAAACCGTCCGATAAATCGGACGGAAATAACTAACTAAAACTAAACCAACATGAAAAACCTGAAACTTTTTACTGTTATTTTATTCACTATCATTTCCTTGCAAATGAGCGCACAAGCCTACAAAAACTTTAAAGTGGCCGTTTATTGCCGTGCCTACGAAGTTGAAAAAATGGCCGACCTCAAATGGCTCACTTCCGTTTGGGACACACTTTCGCGCCAGTTGCACGTTGACAGAATTTACCTCGAAACCCACCGCGATTTGCTGATTGTCTCCGATGCAACGCTCGAAGCAGCAAAAAAATTCTTTCAGTCAAAAGGCATTGAAGTGGCTGGCGGAATCACTTACACCATCGACGAAAGCAACAATTTCCAGACTTTCTGCTACACCAATCCCGAAAACCGGCAGAAAGTAAAAGAGATTGCCGAACACACCGCGAAACATTTTGATTTCTTTATTCTCGACGATTTCTTTTTCACCAGTTGCAAATGCGATTTGTGTGTGGCAGCAAAAGGCAAGAAAAGCTGGACCGATTTCCGTCTCGAACTGATGAAAAATGCCGCCAACGATTTGGTGATAAATCCTGCCAAAAAGGTAAACCCGAAGGTGCAGGTGATTATTAAATATCCCAACTGGTACGAACATTTCCAGGGACTCGGGTTTAACCTTGAAGCCGGGCCTGTTCAGTTCGATGGTGTGTACACGGGTACCGAAACCCGCGACAGAAGCGGAAATCAACACCTGCAGCAATATCTGGGCTACGCCATTTTCAGG
>JBBIVS010000190.1:0-761 GCA_037439605.1 Draconibacterium sp.
TATCCCATGCATACGAAAAAATATCCTGATCTTCCTGAACTGCAATACTAAACGACGATTCAACCGGGATAAAAAGCAGCACAAAATCGGGCGAATTTAAATGACGCGCCGACTGATAATGCTTTTCGCTTAATCCTTTGCAATGTGCTTTCAGGCTTTGAATATGGTCTTTCACATATTTGGCGCGTTCATCTTCGGTTTCTGCATTCACAGCTTTTTCGTATGCAATGAGTGAAACTTTTGAATCGATGATAATGTGTTTATTGTCGGGTAAGTTGATTACAATATCAGGCTGGATGCGCCTTCCATCTTCTGAAGTATCGCTGAACTGTTTTTCGTATCCCTGCGTTCCCTCGTTTAATCCCGAACGTTCAAGAATGCGTTCCAAAACCACTTCGCCCCAGTTTCCCTGCTTTTTCACATCTCCTTTTAGTGCTTTTGTAAGGTTATTTGCTTCCTCGCTGATTTTGGAATTCAAATCGAACAACTTCTTTAATTCTGCCCGTAAATCGGTTTGATCTTTTAATCCCTGTTTATATGTGTCATCCACCTTTTTCTCGAACAGATCGATTTTTTCGCGGAGCGGATTAAGCACCTCGCCAATGTTCCGGCGGTTAACGGTGGTGATTTTCTCGCTGTTGATTTCAAGAATTTTTGCAGCGATATTTTCAAATTCGAGCGTGAATTTTTTGTACAGTTCTTCCATCTCACGTTTCTGGGTTTGCAATTTATCCTGCAACGAATTGTTTTCGGCCTCGGCC
>JBBIVS010000190.1:785-3696 GCA_037439605.1 Draconibacterium sp.
TGGTTAGTGACTTCGGCTAATTGTGCAGCCAGTTTTGTGTTTTCAGTTTCCAGCGTTTTCCTTTTTTCTTCCTGCTGAACCGCTGTTTTCAACTGTTCTTTCTCCCTGTTTTGCTGTGCAATCCTGAAAACCAGGAAACCGAGTAAAAATCCGGCTGCCAATCCGACAATGATTGAAATGATATCCATATTACTAGATGATTAGGTTGATAAAAGTACAATTAAAATAAACCGGAAAATCTTATTCTATTCTGAAAACCTCTTAGTAGCATTTTAATATCCTGAACTTTGCCCCAACCTTATTCTTTTATTAATACATAAAATAAGGTTATGTTTTTGTATGACAATTTAGCTACTAAGGTGATGAAAGAAAAGAAAATAAGGTTTTTGAATTAAACTAACATAAAATTTTTGAGTTCTTCAGTATTAGGTCAGAAAGGTTTTTCAATCTTCGGAAAAAATTAACCTGAATAGGCCTTTTACAAAAATTCCAAAGCAAAAACCTAATGAAAAAGATTAACATCATACTTATCATTACAGCTGTGGCAATAATTGTTGCAGAACTGGTTCTTATTGCAACAACTAATTTAGCGTGAAAAAAATAATTGGCCCGATATTAACCATCACGGGAATGATTCTGGTAATTATCAATGTAACCATTGGAGCGAGAAACAACAAAAAGAAAATTTGAAAAAGATGTAACAGGTTTCTGATTTCAGCGTCTGATTCAAAAATTAATTGAACTAAAACAAACAGAAATGAGAGCAACAATTTTAGCCACGCTGATTATCACCATTTCAACCCTGCCTGCAATCACCCAAAACATCGACAAAGTTAAACTTGACGCTTATTTCGACCAACTTGAAAAACATGAAAAATTTATGGGAAGTGTCGCTTTATCGCGAAAAGGAGAGTTGATTTATTCGAAGACCATTGGCTTTGCCGATGTTGAAAACAAAATAAAAGCCAATGAAAATTCGAAATACAGAATTGGCTCAATTTCGAAAACGTTCACAACCGTTTTGGTGATGAAAGCAGCGGAAGAAAAAAAGCTGAACCTGAACCAAACTATCGACAAATATTTTCCGGAAATTAAAAATGCAGACAAAATTACTGTTTCAAACTTGCTTTATCATCGTAGTGGAATACACAGCTTCACTGATGACCAGGATTATCTTAAATGGAACACGCAGCCAAAAACCGAAAAAGAGATGCTGGAAATTATCGTAAAGGGAGGCAGCGATTTTGAGCCTGACAGCAAGTCTGCATACAGTAATTCGAATTTTGTATTGTTGACTTTTATAGTGGAAAAGAGCTTTGGCAAAACTTACAAAGATTTGATTGACAAGTACATTGTAAAACCTGTAAGGCTGAAAAACACGGGTTTTGGTGGAAAAACAGATACAGCTAATAATGAATGTAAATCGTACAGTTATACTGATAGCTGGAAACTGGAGCCGGAAACTGATATGTCAATCCCTTTGGGAGCAGGCGGAATTGTTTCAACTCCTGTTGATTTGATAAAATTCAGTGATGCTTTGTTCAACGGGAAACTGGTTTCAAATGAAAGCCTCGAACAAATGAAAACCATCAACGGACAATTCGGAATGGGGCTTATCAAAATTCCTTTTTACGACAAAACAGGTTTTGGCCATACCGGGGGAATCGATGGTTTTTCATCGGTTTTTTCGCATTTTGCCGATGAAGATATTTCGTATGCAATGATTTCGAACGGAACAAATTTTAATAATAACAACATTTCATTAGCCGTTTTGAGTGCAGTTTACAATAAGCCATTTGATATTCCTGAATTCAAGGTATATCAAATTACGCCTGACGAACTTGACCAGTACACCGGAGTTTACTCATCAACACAAATTCCACTAAAAATAACAATAACGAAAAGCAGTGCAAATTTGGTTGCACAGGCAACCGGGCAATCCGCATTCCCGCTGGAATCAACTGCAAAAGATAAATTTAAGTTTGAACAGGCTGGTATAGTTATGGAATTTAATCCAACTGAAAAAACGATGATTTTAAAGCAGGGTGGAGGACAATTTCTTTTCAAAAAAGAGTAAAGGCTAAACAAACTTTGTGTACCTGCACTTTGTTGAAGTTCAAAAAACAGGTCAAAAATGAACACTTACATTGCCTTGTTGCGGGGTATCAATGTCAGCGGAACCAATCAACTGAAAATGGATGATCTCCGCGAAACGTTCAAAAGCCTTGGTTTTAAAAACACTACAACCTACATACAAAGTGGGAACGTGGTTTTCAAAGCATTCGAGACAGCAACAGGAATCATGGCTAAAAACATTGCTTTAAAACTTACCGCAGATTTCGGATTTGAAGTTCCGGTTATTGTTCTTTCCGCTGACGAAATGAAAATGATAGCTGATGGCAACCCATTTTTTAATATCCGGGAATCCGGATTTTTGCATATCACGTTTCTTTCGGGAGTTCCTTCTGATTTTAACCTCAAAGCAATTGAAGCGAAAAAACAAGGTGACGAAGAAATTTGTATCAACGGAAAAGCAATTTACCTTTATTGTCCTCATGGATACGGAAAAACAAAGCTTACCAACTCTTTTCTGGAATCGAAACTGAAGATTTCCGCCACTACCCGAAACTGGAAGACTGTCAACGAATTACTTCGAATTGCCCGGGAAAATGAATTGACTGCAGGAAGTTAATTAATTTTCAAACTGAACTTAAAAAGCTATCTTCGGGAAATTAACCGGAGAAACCATTATTATATGGATGTACGTATTGAAGAAAGCTGGAAAACAGTTTTGGCCGATGAGTTTGAAAAACCCTATTTTACAGTGTTAACCAATTTTGTGAAAAACGAATACAAAACCCATACTATTTACCCACCTGCCAAACTTATTTTTAATGCGTTTGATCAGTGT
>JBBIVS010000190.1:3716-7060 GCA_037439605.1 Draconibacterium sp.
GATTCTTGGTCAGGATCCGTATCACGGACCGGGGCAGGCGCACGGGCTTTGTTTTTCGGTGAACGACGGAGTTGAATTTCCGCCGAGTTTGCGGAATATTTTTAAAGAGTTGCAAAATGATATCGGGAAAGAAATTCCACGAAGCGGAAACCTTACCGGATGGGCAAAACAGGGCGTTTTACTGCTTAATGCCACATTAACAGTTCGTGCAAATCTTGCGGGTTCTCATCAAAATAAGGGGTGGGAGCAATTTACCGATGCTGTAATTCACAAAATAAATGAGCAAAAACAGCATGTTGTATTTATTTTATGGGGAAATTATGCGATTAGTAAAGCCAAATTTATCTATCAAAACAAACATTTGGTGCTAAGTTCGGTGCATCCTTCGCCTTTATCTGCTAATCGTGGTTTTTTCGGGAACCATCATTTCACACACACCAACGAATTTTTGGAAACGCTTGGTTTGGAACCGGTTCGGTGGTAATGATGCATGAATGCGAGAATGCTAAAATGACTAATGACCAGTGACCAATGACAATTGACTGTTCACATGATTTAAAATCTTTTCTCGACGAAAAAGCACTCAAATACAACCAGCCTTTTTTTATTGATACCGACCCGATTCAGGTTCCCAAAATCTTTTCAGAAAAAGAAAATATCGAAATTGCTGCATTTTTAACTGCTACCATTGCCTGGGGAAACCGCCTCTCGATTATAAAAAATGCAACAAAACTGATGGCTTTGATGAACAATCAACCCCATGATTTTATAACCCACTCATCAAATGCTGAAATAAAAATTCTGGAGCGTTTTGTTCATCGCACCTTTAACGGAAACGACTGTGTGTTTTTCATCCGCTCATTGAAAAATATTTTTCATAACCACAACGGGTTGCAAGCGGTTTTTGAAACCGGATTCACACACGAAAATTCGGTTAAATCGGCATTAATAGAGTTTTATAAAGTTTTTTTCGAAATTGGAGGGGAGAGAAGCCGCAAACACGTTTCGAATGTTGATAAAGGGGCGTCGGCAAAGCGGTTGAATATGTTTCTGAGGTGGATGGTGCGCAACGACAAAAGCAGTGTTGATTTTGGATTATGGAATGGCATCCCTCAATCTGCATTAATGCTTCCACTCGATGTGCACACAGGAAATGTAGCCCGAAAACTTGGATTGTTACACCGTAAATCAAACGACTGGCAAGCGGTTGAGGAAGTAACACAATCATTAAGAAATTTCGACCCTGCTGATCCTGTAAAATATGACTTTGCACTTTTCGGTTTGGGCGCTTTCGAAAAATTTTAATATGGGCAGAAATAATTATTTTCAGTTCAAGCAGTTCAGGATTCACCAGGAAAAGACAGCCATGAAAGTGAATACCGATGGTGTTTTGCTGGGCGCCTGGGTAAATCTTGAAGGTGTAAAAACGGCGCTTGATGTTGGCGCCGGGACAGGCCTTATTTCTTTAATGATTGTTCAACGATCCGTTGCAAAAATCATTGGTATCGAAATTGAAAAGAATGCAGCAGAAGAAGCCATTCAGAATGTTCAGAATTCGCCCTGGGAAAACCGGGTTTCAATTCTTCACACCTCTTTTCAGCAATTTGCTGCTAACACATCTGATAAATTTGACCTGGTTGTTTCAAACCCACCTTTTTTTTCAAACAGTGTGAAGAACACCAATCCGCATTTGTCGATTGCAAGGCACAATCACCTGTTGCCCTTTAATGATATCATTGCAGGAGCAAAAAAACTGCTCAGTGAAAATGGAAAACTTTCATTGATTTTACCTGCCGGTTCAGCAAACGAATTTATTGAAAAAGCTGGTTTTGAAAGTTTGTTTTTAACCCGTTTAACCGAAGTAAAACCCTTCCCCGACGCAGCGCCAAACCGTTTTTTAATGGAGTTCGGCACGGAGCATACTCCTCTGCAAAAAACAGAAATGTCGGTTTTCGATGCCACCGGAAAAACTTATTCGGAAAATTTTAAACTGCTAGCCCGCGATTTTTATCTGAAATTGTAAAACTCAATGTTTAATAATATATGCTTTCGCATTGAACAATTACATTAAAACTGGGTTAATTCTCGGGTAAAAACAAATTAAAAAACATACTTAAAAGTCCGGTATTGTTTAAACTGTTATTTTTGCACAAAATTTTGAGAATTACACTATGGAAATTGATATGAAGACAGACCTGCAAATTGATACAAATTATTACAAAGTATTAGATATAAGGCAACTAACCGAAAATACATTTATACTTTCATTACCTAAAAGCCGTTTTAAATTTGTGGCCGGCCAACATATTTCACTTTCGATAATGGGCGATTACCAAAGCCGCGAATACTCGATTTACAGTGCAGAAGAGGGTGAAAACCTTGAAATACTCGTGAAAGAAGTGGAAGGTGGTTATTTCTCTCCAAAATTAAAACATTTGAAGGCAAGTGATATGGTCGAAGTTCACGGACCATTTGGAAAATTTGGCCTCGATGAAAAGAAACGCGACACCCACCAGCATGTATTTATTGCCAGCGGCACAGGTATTGCGCCGTTTCACAGCATTGTAAAAAGTTACCCGGATTTAAATTATAAACTTATTCACGGTGTTCGCTATGCCAACGAAGCTTACGAAATTGAGGAATACGACCGTAACAGATTTACAGTTTGCACTTCGCGCGACGAAAAAGGCGATTTCAAAGGCCGTTTAACCGAATACATAAAAAATGTGGAATTTGCTAAAAATACCTGTTTTTACCTTTGCGGAAACAGTGACATGATTTTCGATGCCATGGAAATCCTGAAATCGAAAGGTTTCGACAGGGAAAGTGTGACTGTTGAAGTTTATTTTTAATTGATTTTGTTATTTGAAATTTCATTTTGTACTTTTCAGAAAAATAATTAAAAAGTAATTCTGTTATGAAAATCAATTTAATTCTTGTTTTTTTAATGACGCTTTGTTTTTCGCATATTGCTGAAGCACAAAAAAGTAAATCAATTTTCAATGGTAAAAACCTGAAGGGCTGGGTTATTTACGGCACCGAAAAATGGTATGTCGAGGACGGATTGCTGGTTTGCGAAAGCGGCCCCGACAAGGGATACGGCTACCTTTCGACTGAAAAGTTTTATAACGATTTTGAAATGGATGTGGAATTTCTTCAGGAAGCCAACGGTAATAGTGGTGTATTTTTCCGTTCCACATTCGAAGGTACAAAGGTAAGCGGCTGGCAGGTTGAAGTTGCCCCGCCCAACCACGACACCGGCGGAATTTATGAATCGTATGGCCGCGGTTGGCTGGTTCAGATTCCCGATGAAAAGGAAAACATTTTGAAAATGGGCGAGTGGA
>JBBIVS010000191.1:0-1122 GCA_037439605.1 Draconibacterium sp.
GTTCTGAACAACTCGTTGTTTTTTCTGAAATCTATTATAAAAATGGCTGGAAAGCTTATATTGACGGGAACGAGGTACCTCATTTCAGGGTAAATTATATTTTGCGGGCGTTGGTTTTACCTGCCGGTGAGCATACAGTTGAATTCAAGTTCCACCCGGCTTCGTATTACACCGGTAACAAAGTTTCGTTTGCCAGTTCGCTATTACTGTTACTCGCTATTGCAGGATATGCTTTTTCAGAATTCAGAAAGAGAAAAACAAAAAAGGAATGACCATTTTTGAGTATGTCAAAACGTTTGAAAAGTTCATTCTTCAGTCGTGATGTACTCAAAGTCGCACCTGAACTGCTTGGCAAAATCTTAATCAGAAGATTTGACGATGGTCGTATTGAAAAATTTGTCATTACCGAAGTTGAAGCTTACAGCGGCGACGGGGATTTGGCTTGCCATGCCAGCAAGGGAAAAACAGGGCGAAATGAAGTGATGTTCCGCAAGGGAGGAGTGGTTTACGTATATTTCATTTACGGAATGTACTGGATGCTGAACTTTGTAACCGGAGAAGAAAATGATGCTTCGGCGGTTCTTATCCGGGGAGTTCAGGGAATTTCAGGTCCCGGTAGAGTTGGTAAAGCGCTTCAACTCGACAAATCATTTTATGGTGAAAATCTTGAAACATCAGACAGAATCTGGGTGGAAGAATGTGCAGATTCTCTTGAATTTGTGACAACCCCACGAATTGGAATTAATTATGCCGGCGAACCCTGGATTAGCAAACCTTGGAGATTTTTGATGATAACGTGACTTTTCTTAAACCTAAGTAACCACTTGTTTAGAAGATGAATAAACCTTATTAACCTTATTTCATGATGATCATTTGTAACAATTTATCCGGCCAATTCAATCTTATAACTCAGAACCTAAAATTCATCATTAATTAATAATTGGGATACACTGAAAATAAGGTTAATAAGGTTAGAGCGAGTTCTTTGTAATATGCTACCAAGGTAAAAATAAAGAGAAATAAGGTTAAATCACGACTTCCCCGCAACTTCTTAAATCGATCCAAAAAAACTTCATTTCCCAATCACAAACCTGTCGTACAGCCAAAGTAACACCACCGCCG
>JBBIVS010000191.1:1132-7052 GCA_037439605.1 Draconibacterium sp.
ACTGCAACACCTGCATAAACCATCCAAATGTTGGAAGGATGATAACTGCTCCACAAAAACTGGTTTAGCTGACCGGCATCCATGCCAAGTTTTTCTGATGCCATTTGCACGAAATCGTTTTTTGAAAATTCTCCGGATATTTCAGGCATCGAAATTTCGCGTTTGGCAACTTCAATTTCGAGTAAATATATTTTGTCGGCAATTTTCTCGTAAACATCGCCCGAAAGCCACCCGGCCAATTGGTGACCAGCGGCAATGGGTAAAAACGAAGTTCCCATGTACAGCGCTTTTTGGTCGGCAGGTGCAATGCGGCCAACATACTCTGTAAACTTCGGTGAACTGGCCATTTCGCCCAAAGCAAAAACTAAAATACCCAATAAAATCAGCCATCCGCTTTGATTCGAAAACATCAGTCCCAAACCACCTGCAAGCACCAGAATTCCGCCCATCATTGCAGCCAGCGGCTTAAACCTCATCACAAATGCAGAAACCATTAACTGAAAAATAATGATAAAAAAAGAATCCATGCTGGTTAGGGTAACTGCAGTTATTGTGCCTGTTTCTGTGCCGATTGACCTGGCAAGCCACGGCCAGACCGAGGCAATTCCGTTGTAAAGAACACTTGTGTCAACCCATTGATCAATAAAAACCGGAAACGAATAATACAATTGGTTAAAAGCTGTCCAAAATAAAATCATGATGACCAGAAACATCACATATTTCCAGTTTTTCAGGGTAATTCCGATGCTTACAAATGCCTGTAAAATACTTCTGCCGAGTGAGTCATTTCCTTTTTTAACAACGGGTTCTTTGAAGAAAACCCAGGTAATTACATAATTGATACCGATGGTAATCATCGACATATAAAAAACATAATCCCAGGTTTTTTGCATTAAAACACCTGCAATAAATGGCCCGATAAATCCGCCAATATTTATCATCAAATAAAAAATACCAAAACCTATTGATGAGGTTTCATCGGTGGTATTGCGGGCAATCATGGCCGAAATGATGGGTTTAAAAAACGCCCCGCCAACACAGGTCCAAACAAAGGCAAAAAACATCCAGCCAAATGTGTCGAAGCTTTTAATCATGTAAAAGCCCGAAATATAAAGTGCAAACGCAAGATAAAGTATTCTTTTGTATCCTACTTTATCGGCAATTGCACCGGTAATTACAGGTAAAAGATACAAAAGCATCGATCCGGTTCCCATGATTATTCCCTTTTGAGCCTGAGTTAAACCCAGCGCTCCGGTATCTTTCGAATTAACCAGGTAAAGTGCAAAAGCCATGTAAAACCCATACCACGCCCAACGTTCGAAAAGTTCGATAACATTCGACGCCCAGAAAGTGGTGTTGTATTTTTTTAAAACTGAAACAAATCCCATTATTTTATTTTCTAAACGAAGGTTAAATTCAAGAACCCATTTTATTCTCAAGCCCCTTGATTATTTCGTCAAGTTTGGCGTTAATTTCTTTGTTTAACTCCTCTTGTCCATATCGATTGGTTAGAATTACCATGTTATTGATTAACGACATTTCCCGGTTTTGCTCTTCTTCCATAGCAACTGCAAACCGGTCGGGCAAACTAAAGTAATACTCAAGCATATCGAAACTGTTTTTCGATAAAACCCGAACCAGTTGATTCGCCTTTTCAGCTTCTCCGGCCCGATAGTACAATTCAACCGCCGGGAAAGAATCAAAAGTTAAAGGTATCTTTTCGTTGGGGAAAATCTCAAACATTTTATCGAGTACTTCAATTGCCCTTTTATTGTCACCTTTGTCAATAAGCGCCTGCGCCAATCGGGCAAACATGTAACGTGCCTGAATAATATTTATCGCCTTTTTGTTGTATTCGTCCAGATAAATGTCCGGGTTGTTCACATTTCCCCAAACAAATTTATTCATCACGTTATCATACAAAATTTCAGGGTCAATCCTGCCCCTGTTCATTCCCCCGCCTTTTGTTTCAATGGGCACAAACCTGTAAGCAAGGCCTTCAATTTGCAAATAATCGAGAAAAAATATGCTGTTTGCGTAAAGCAGGCTGTGATCAATATAAATGGGTCGTTCCCAGTTGTTGGCGGCAATGATGTTTAAAATGGCCATCTCGCTTTTTGTTATATAACTTTTACCGATACTGAATTTTACCGAATCAACAATTAATGCAGCATCTTCAGGTTTTACAGTGCCGGTTTCCAGCACTTTCTGTTTGTCAACGGTAATATGAAAACTGCGGGAAGGTAAAAAGTCCATTTTTTCGCCGCTAACCACCTGCACTTTTGTGCGTTCATCATCACTTCCCAGGAATTTCATTGCTTCGCTGAGTTCAATCGAACCTTTTATTCTTTCGTGAAATAAAACCGCGTCCATCCGGCCCATGTAATACTGTTCTTGTTCAAAAGAAAACGGCATTGGAGCAGCATCGTTCGAAGCCATCCGGTGCTGGGTGATATACCAGTCCATTCCGAGGTAACTCAGATTGATAATTTTGATGTCGGGCCGAACTCCTTCCACTTCCTGAACATACCAAAGCGGGAAAGTGTCGTTGTCTCCATAAGTAAAAAGAATGGCATGAGGAGCACAAGATTCAAGATAGTTGATGGCATAATCACGGGTCATGTATCGTCCTGAGCGATCGTGATCTTCGAAGTTCTGCGATACCAGAATTCCGGGTACTAAAAACAGCGAAAGCCCTGTAACGACAACTGCTCCCGAGGTACCCTTCAATATTTTTTGAACCATCGAATACAACGCCGGAACCGCAAGCCCAATCCAGATTGCAAAAGCATAAAACGAGCCGGTGTAAGCATAATCGCGCTCACGCGGCTGGTAAGGAGTTTGATTCAGGTAAACCACAATTGCCAGACCTGTGAAAACGAACAGCAGCATGGTAACTGTAAAACCCTCCTTTCCGCTTTTACCGTGGTTATATTGATAAAACATTCCGATTAAACCAAAAAGCAGGGGTAAAAAATAATAGGTATTCCGGCTTGGGTCATTCTTCATAAAATCGGGCATTTTATCGCGGGGGCCAACTTTAGGTTCGTCCAGAAAATCAATTCCGCTTATCCAGTTTCCATGCATAAAACTGCCATGCCCCTGAACATCATTTTGCCGGCCAACAAAATTCCACATAAAATACCGCATGTACATGTGCCCAACCTGGTATGTAAAAAAGAACCTTAAATTTTCTGCAAAGGTTGGTTTTACCAATGTTTTCGTTTCTCCCTCATCACGAATTCTGACCGGTTTCCCTTTGATATTTCCCCATTCATTGTAAGCGCTTACATGATTGGCATTACTGCTGTACATTCTGGGGAAAAACGTTTCAAGTTTGGGTTCATATTCTGTTTTCCCCGAAAGTGTTCCGGTTACTTTGTATTTACCATCTATCTTGTTGTACTGTTCTTTTTCGTCGGTATTTGCAATTGCAGGAGCGTTGTAATATGGCCCGTAAAACAAAGGACGGTCACCATATTGTTCCCTGTTTAAGTAACGCAAAAGTGCGAATGCATTGTCGGGGTGGTTTTGGTTCATGGGCGGATTTGCCGAAGCACGAATGATTATGGTGGCAAATGTTGTATAACCTATCAAAATCACAATTATTGCGGTAACTGCAGTGTTTATCAATACCATGTTTCTTTTGGTTGTATATCTGACTGCCCAAACCGATGCTGCAATAATTAAAGCAATCATGAATAATACCCCTGAATTAAAGGGCAGTCCAAAACTGTTTACAAACAATTTATCGAAAATAAACGCCAATCGTGGAACACCGGGAATAATAACATACTGAATGGAACCTAAAATACCGATTGAAACTACCAGTGCTGAAATAGCGCCTTTCCACGAAAACTTATACATTTTGAAGTAATAAACCAATCCAATTGCGGGAATTGCCAGAAGATTCAGCAAATGCACACCGGTTGACAAACCCATCAGATAAGCAATCAGAATTAACCAGCGGTTTGAATTTGGTTCGCCGGCAACATTTTCCCATTTCAGAATGGCCCAGAAAACGGCGGCAGTAAAAAATGAGGAGAGCGCATAAACTTCGCCTTCGACTGCCGAAAACCAAAACGAATCGGTAAAAGTAAATGCCAGCGCGCCAACCAGCCCACTGCCCCAAACCGCAATTTGTTCGCCTTTTGTTAATTCACCGGCTGAAAAAAGTTTCCGGGCCAAATGAACAATACTCCAGTACAATAACATCACAGTTGCTGCACTGGCAATTGCCGACAAGGTATTTACCATAAATGCGGCCTTTGAACTTTCGGGAGCAAAAAGGGTGAAAACCCGCCCTAAAATCATGTGCAAAGGTGCTCCCGGCGGATGCCCCACCTCCAGTTTATAAGCGCTGGTAATAAACTCGCTGCAATCCCACCAACTCGCCGTTGGTTCAAGCGTTACGAAATAGGTAATTGCCGCAATCAGAAATACTAACCAACCCAGAATATTGTTGATAATTGTTGTTTTTTGCATGATTGATTTTTTTTGAACACCTGCAAATATAAGGTTTTAAAAATATTTGGTATTCCCCGTTTTTTGAAATTGAAACATTAAACATTTTGGGCTAAAACGAAAAAAAAGTACAGGAAGACAGTGAAAAGAAAAAAAATTATATTTTTGCACCGTCTTTAACAAAAAGGCATAAAAGGACTGACCTGTGGTGTAACTGGCAACACGTCTGATTTTGGTTCAGAAGAGTCCAAGTTCGAGCCTTGGCAGGTCAACTAAAAGAAAATAAGCGGATGAAATTCATTCGCTTATTTTTTTATATTTAGATTCTGTTAATAACTGCTCTGCTTTATTTTCATTAACCATTTCAGGTACACGAGTCTTTACTGATAATTATTTAAAATTTAAGAAAAACAGAAAAAACAATATTAGTGCAAGTTACTTTTTGTTTCCGTGTCTTATTTCTAAATTTCAGAAATTAATATTTGGGATGACGGAAACCGAAATCATACAAAAACTTCAGCAAGGAAACGAACAGGCATTTAAGCAACTGGTCGGTCTTTATCAAAAGCAGGTTGTAAATACCTGTTTCGGGCTGGTTCACAACACCGAAGATGCAGAAGATATTGCGCAGGAAGTTTTTATCGAGGTTTTTCGTTCAATTCAAAATTTCAGGGCCGATGCAAAACTTTCAACCTGGTTGTACCGGATTGCTGTTAACCGCTCGCTCAATTTTATCCGCGACAATAAACACCGAAAATGGTTCCAGTCATTCGAGGATATAGTTCGTGGAAAAAACGCTCCAATTGAAGTAGTTTCACCTGCGCACAGCGAAACACCAGCCGCAGAAATGGAGAACCGGCAGCGCGCCAATATTATGCACGAAGCAATCGGTTCGCTCCCCGAAAACCAAAGAACGGCCTTCACGTTAAATAAATACGAAGACCTTTCGTACAAGGAAATTGCGGAAGTAATGGAAATGTCGGTTTCGTCGGTGGAGTCGCTCATTCACCGGGCAAAACTCAATCTTCAGAAAAAATTATACAACTGCTACAAAAAAAAGTGTTTTTAGCGCAAGGATTTAAATCGAAATGTGTCAAATAACCGGTAAATTAAATATCATGAATTGCAAGACTTTACATACGAAAATTATTTTCTTCATCGATGGGGAACTACCTGCCGCTGAAATGGAACAAATGAAAATACATTTGTCGGAATGTATTGACTGTGCTGCTTTTGCAGAAGAGATGAAAAAAACGCTTGCAATAATCAACATCGAAAAGGCGCCTCAACTCAACCCCTTCTTTTACACCCGGGTAAAAGCCCGTCTAGAAAACCAGGCAGAACAGTTGGCAGCAATCCGGCATACCCCGGTTTTGGCGCGTATCCTGCAACCAGCCTTGTTTTCATTGTTGCTGCTGCTGATCGCCTCGATGATTTCCTTCTACCTGGTCGAGGA
>JBBIVS010000192.1:0-7047 GCA_037439605.1 Draconibacterium sp.
TACATCGATAAACAGGATACCCTGATACTCGACAAGGAAAAAAGTAAACCATTGGGATTCGATAAAAATGGCAATACGGTTTACGACACTGTTGCAGTGGTTGCAAATAAATTCGAAATGAAATATTTTCCGGTTAAACATGAATACAGGACGCTTGCATCCACAATTGTATTCCCGAAAGAAGAAGATTATCGGAATGCACTGAACATTATGGCCGATAATCTTGGTAACAAGTATGACGATTATAAGGATATTCCAGTTGAATGGCAGGAGGAAGTATTGATTCCGCATTTGTTGTCGCAGGGTGTATTTCTGAACCGGCTCGAACCTGAGGAATTTGTTTGGAAATCGCCAAAAGACACATTGAAACTGTTAAATGTATTGGGCGATAGTGTGGTAATTAATTATGTGCCTACCGATAAGGCTTTGTGCAGTAACGGATACGCGTACAATTACAAAAGTTATGTAATACCCGACTCACTGTATCAAGGGGGTACAAAATACGAAGGTGAGAAACTCTTAAAGCCAACAGGTTTAAACAAATACACGTGGCGCGATAGTGTTAAAGTTATCACAGATACACCGGTTACACCCTTGCAGGAGTTAATACAGGGAGCTTCAAACGATTCAATTATAAGGGTTGCTTTGCCGAAAGGTTACAAGGGCAAATTCTCCGTAGAGTTTAAAAGCCCAAAATTATTCCCCAGACGGTATGTGATGGTAGTAAGTACACACATGGACATTGGAGGTCTTTACAATATCTATGTAAACGGCCAACTGGTAAAAACATTCGATTATTATGCATTTATAAGCGGACGCGGAATAATTACCAGCGTAACAGGCGCCAGGTACTTACCGAGGGGGAGGTTTAACCGGTTTGATATGTATGTTGACAACATAGTTGATTATGGCAGTGCAAAAATAAAATTCGAATACGCTGGGCCAGGTACTTTAGTCCCCAACAACGGGTTTGTGATCGACTTAATTGAATTTAAACCGGTCAAATAACAGAACTTGATAAAAATAACGATTTGAAGTTGTGACTGATTGATGAAAAGAATTTTTAATATGATGAACAATCAAAACTTATTGGCGAATTTTAAAAAGATAGCTGGTGTAACTGCTATGCTGATTTTTTATGTTTCCGCAGTTTTAGCGCAAGATACGCTGTTTGTTAAGGGAGTGATAGTTAACGGTTTGAACAAGCCACTGGCAAACGTGTCGGTAGGTGTTGAAGGTTCCTTTGAACTCCCGTCAGTTACAAACGAAGCAGGCGAATTTACCGTTGTGGCAGCATCGGGAAGCGACTGGCTCAATATTTCGCCATCGGGCGAATATAAACGGAAAAGAGTTTTTCTGAATAACAGAACTGAACTAAAAATTTATCTTACATCGCTCGGAATTGAATCAGGTGATGATAACCTGGTAATTTTATCACAGGATATTTTGAAAAAAGATATGGTTGCTTCCTATTCTTCAATAAATTCAGCGGCAATGAAGGAAACTCCGGCATTATCAATCGACCAGTTTTTTCAGGGCAGGGTTTCAGGGTTGAATGTGATAAACCGATCGGGAGACCCGGGCAGCGGGGCCGTTTCTTTTACACGCGGAGTGAACTCAATAAATTCTAACAATGCACCGCTTTATATTGTCGATGGAATCCCGGTGATGTCATCCGATATTTTTGGTTCAAATCTCGATGGTTACGAATACAATACCCTGTTAAGTATTAATCCGCTCGATATTTCAAATACAACTTTAGTAAAAGATGCAACACTTACGGCACCCTATGGTTCCAAAGCCTCAAACGGATTGGTGGTTATCGAGACCCTGGACCCCAGCGCAACTCAAACTGTTGTGGAATTGGATTTAAGGGGCGGTTATTCTCTTGCACCTTCCAATCAGATTCCCCAATTGAATGCCGGCCAGCATAAAACACTAATTAGCGAACTCCTTTTTTCATCAGGTATGCCCGAGGAACAAATTGTTAAAGAATACCCAAACCTTTATTTAACGCCTAAGGATGACAGGTATATTGATTATCAGCATAATACAAATTGGCAGGATTTGATATTTGCCAACGCAGGTTTTACCAATCTTAACATTAAGGTTAAAGGTGGTGACGAAATTGCCAGGTATGGGCTGTCATTTGGATATACGAACAGTGATGGAATTGTAAAATCAACCGGTTATGATGGCTATAACCTCCGATTTGTTAGTTTGCTCAATATTTTTACCTGGCTAAAAATGAACGCAAGCGTTTCATTGAGTTACAATAATTCGAATTTGAAAGAATCGGCAAGAGTAACAGAAACCAGTCCTATTTATTCAAGTTTAGCAAAATCGCCTATGTTAAATCCATTTCAGTACGACAATGAAGGGCAGGAGTTAACTGCGCTTACCGAACCCGATGAATTGGGGATAAGCAATCCGAAAGCAATTGTAGATAACTATGAGGCTAAAAACAGCAACTTCAACTTTTTGTCAACTTTGGGATTTTCGGCTGAAATTAAAAAGAACCTGGTTTTAAATTCAAATTTCGGGATAACTTACAATGTGTTGAAAGAACAAATATTTCAACCCAATATAGGGATGGAAAGTTATTACAACAAAGAAGCTATTAACGTGTCGAAGGCTACAAATAATTCATTGAATTCGTTTTACAATAATACTTATTTAAAGTACAAAAAGAATTTTGGGAAGAATCACGTATTAACATCAAACACTGGTGTAAATATACTTTCGAATAAGTTTGAGTTAGACTGGGGACTTACTAAAAATGCCCATGAAAACGATGAATACCGCATGTTACAGGACGGACAAAACAATTTGCGTGAAATTGGCGGTGAAAACCGGAACTGGAACTGGTTGTCGTTTTATGAAAATGTAACTTACGGTTATAAAGATAAATATCTTGCTTCGGCATCGGTTACACTCGACGGTTCATCAAGGGTTGGCGATAATGCAGCCAAAACGGTTAAAATTGGCGATGTTCCTTTTGGTTTATTTTACTCTTTTGGGGGCGCATGGAGAATCTCAAATGAATCTTTTCTGAAAAACAGTTCAAAACTGGAAGAACTGAAATTAAGGTTAACTTATGGCCATACCGGAAATGATGCTATTGGAGAAATAAATGCAACCGATTATTACAACGCGGTAAAGTTTCGTGAAACATCGGGGTTAATTCCGGGTGTAGTTCCGAATGATGAACTTACTTATGAAACAGTTAATCAGTTAAACGGGGGTATCGATATTGCACTCTGGGGAAACAGGGTCCGTGCCAGTGCTGATATGTACAGGTCAACAATTGATAATATGTTGGTATATACTCCTTTACAAGCCTATTTTGGTTTCGATTTCAGGCCTGAGAATGGGGGTAAAATGCAAAATACTGGATTTGATATAAGCACTGTTTTCCGTTTATTCGATAAACCTGCTTTTAAATGGGATTTACAGTTGTCTTATTCAATGGTTAAAAATGAAGTTCTCGAAATTAAGGGAAATAAACTGGTTACACAAGTTCAGGGCGCTGAGTTGGTAAATATGCCTGGCGAACAGGCAAACAGCTTTTATGGTTACATTTACGAAGGTGTGTATTTAACCGCAGCAGAGGCGCAAAGCTCACGTATGGTAAATGACAGGTATGTAAAGTATCAGGCTGGTGATTCCAAATATAAAGATATTTCGGGCCCGGGCGGAACACCTGATGGCGTAATTAACAATTACGATAAAACCGTGATAGGTTCATCAAATCCTGAGAGTTATGGTGGAATAGGCAATACATTTACTTACAAACGCTGGGCTTTAAATGCATTTGTACAGTTTGTTTCGGGTAACGAGCTATTTAATTTTGTTCGTTATCAAAACGAGAGCATGACTAGTCTTGGAAACCAGAGTACACGGGTTCTCAATCGTTGGGAATGGGATGGTCAGCAAACCGAAATTCCCCGCGCTTTATATAAAGATCCAGTGGGTAACTCCGATTTCTCAAGCCGGTGGATTGAAGATGGTTCGTACCTGCGTCTTAAGAATGTATCATTGAGTTTTTAGTATTTAAAAATGCACAATTTTATGTGTCGGGGACGAATTTATTAACAGCTTCAAATTATTTGGGATACGATCCTGAATTTTCATATTCCAACGCTCATGTGATGCAAGGAATAGATTACGGCTTAACGCCCCAGTCGAGACAGTTTGTTTTTGGTATTAAATTAGGTTTATAAAGATTTATTTTTTTTTTTGACTGTTATGAAAAATTACAATAAATACGCAGTAATCGTTAGTGTTTTCCTGCTATCCGTGTTTTTCCTTTCTTCATGTAAGGAATTTTTAAATCCTGATCAGGAAATAAATATAACGAAAGATAAATTGTATGATGACTGGTACGAGTACCGGTCAATTGTGATGGGACTTTACGGAATTCAGGCTAAATTGGTGGAACAGTTGGTGATATTGGGTGAGTTAAGGGGCGATTTAATGCAGATTACCGAAAATGCAGATGCCGACATGGTTGAAATTTACAATTTCAATGTTTCAAAGGAAAATAAATATGCTTCACCCACCAATTTCTTTAAACTCATTTCAGCTGCCAACAGTTTTATTACTGTTTTAAAAACCGAACACCCGGAGGTTCTCGATCCTAAAAGCCCGATTACAAATTATGACAGATTATATGGAGAAGCACTGTGTATGCGGGCCTGGGCATATTTCAATGCAGTGCGCATTTATGGTAAAGTACCATTTCTGCCCGAGTCGCTGACCAATATTGATGAAGTAAATAACTTCTTAAATTCGCGCGGAACTTATATTGACAGTGTGCATATTATTTATGGAATGGATGGGTATAAAAATGACACATTAAAAAATAAGCCCATTGCTCTTGATAAACAATATTACGATCAGAAATTAATTATTGATTATTTCACAAACGAATTGACGAAAGGTGTAAAGGCAGTTGGTGTTAACCATTTTATCGACAACAACGACCAGACCTGGGAAGTTACCATTTGGAACACGTATGCCTATAACACATTGCTGGGCATAATGTATTTAACCGATGGTGATTTGGCAAAGGCAGCGCAATATTTTGAAAAAATTGTTTACACCAATTCAGACAATTACCGTTACCAGATTGATGCAAGTTTTGGGAATAACAACTGGAGAAATATATTCACCAATATCGATTTGAGGGAACATATTTTCACACTTTGGTTTGGTAAAACCTTTTTTCAGCAAAATAATTTTCAGGAGTATTTTGAGCCTCGCGATCCACATAAATACATGTTAAAGCCAACAAGGATTGCAGTTATGAACTGGGAAACCACCTGGGATGATTTTGTTTTGTCAATTAACACCACACAACCCAGCAGAACAAGGACAGTTTCCAAGGGGAGGCCGGGAGATCTTTTCAGGGGGCATGGCGCTTCGTACATTTATATGCGCAACGGAATACCTGTAACCCAACAAAATGTTCAGGGCATGTTATACCTGAAATCTGAGAAAGATTTCCGCACTTCGGCATTACTGGTTGAGGGAGCCGATACTGTAATCTGGAAATACTCAATTGGAAAGGGAGTTTTCGATCAGGATGCAAAGTTTATTGTTTACAGGGCTGCCGGCGTGCATCTTTGGTTAGCCGAGCTTTATGTTTGGTGGAGGTTTAATCAGGGTGGGGTTGTTCGCGAATTTACCTCAAACGCTGTAAACATTATGAACGATGGATCAAATTATTCAGTGAGTAGCAATCGGTTGCAGCGAGGTGTTAGAGGTCGCGTTGGTGTTGGTGGAGCTACTGATGGGGCCAGGGTGGGCAACATTAATTATTTACGTGATCCATTTACAAACGAAGTTACCGGATACATTGATTTAACGGGAAATTTCAGGGGTTTGCAACTTTATCTTGAAGATATGATTATTGGCGAACGTGCCAGGGAACTTGCCTATGAAGGAGAGCGTTTTTACGATTTGATGAGAGTGGCTAAACGCAGAAATGATCCTTCATATCTGGCTTCAAAGGTTTCAGCAAAATTCCCCAAGGAACGACAGGCAGAAATTTACAACTTGTTGCTCGATGAAAAAAACTGGTATATAAAGTATTTTGAATAGTCTTAAATAAGTCGATATTCAAAGGCAGGTAAACTCAAAGTAGCCTGCCTTTTTCATTTAGCTTGAAATAAGATTTTCATTCTGTTAGAAGACCAGCGTATTCAAAGACTCAGCCTGAATTTCGGTCAATATTTTATCACCCGGAACTTTAACATGAACAGAGTTTTCAATCCAGTTTCCTTTCTCCGCAGTGGTGACCGATTTCGATAGTTTACCTGCGATTCCTGCAATTTCGATGTTCACCGGCTTTTTTTTCAGGTTGATGATTTGAATGACGTTCCTGCCTTCTTTGTTTATTCCGCTAATTGAGAGGATTTCCGGGTCGGAACTCAGCGAGTGGATAATTTGGGTGCCTTTGTTCAGAAAGTCGGTGTAATGGCGCGTAACGTAATACGAGGGGTATTTTGTTTTGGTATCGGCTGATATGATTGGGTAATTGTTTTGCCAGGTCCAGTACATCGAAACTTCCACTTCGGCATATTTCATCATGCGGTGCGAAATTTTGGCAAACCTGAAAGCGTAGTCCCAGCTTTCGTTCATTCCCCTTTGCCGCCAGGCCATGGCATCGAAACCCAGCTCGCTACACCAGACCGGCCGGTTCCAGGCTTTGGCAAAGCCGGCAATCCGTTCAAATTCGCTGTCGGGGATTTTTTCTGACCACCAACTGTGAAAACACAAGGGGCCCAGGTATTTCCAGATGGTTGAATCGGCGGCAATCATCGTGGCAAACTCAACTGTTCCCAAAGTTTGAGCCGTATCAGCCCACAGGAATTTGGTTTTCAGCCCGGCCTTCTGAAATTGTTCGGCTGCCATTTTAAAAAAAACTATGGTCTCTTCGGGTGAAAAAATGGTCATGTAGCCGCCATCCGATTCATTAAAAGAAAAATAATCGGCTTCAACCCCGTATTTTGTTTTCGCTTCGGTTAAAAAAGCTGTAATCAT
>JBBIVS010000193.1:0-6948 GCA_037439605.1 Draconibacterium sp.
CGAAAGATGTTATATTATTTCGGGCGAGGCTACTATTGTTTCCGAGTTTGAAACCTTGACTGTTAAACCCGGCGATTTTGTTACCTTTCCGGCCGGGCTTGAGTGTATTTGGGATATAGATTATGCCATCAGGAAACATTACATGATTGAATGATTTCAGGAAGGATCGTTTAAATAAACCTGAAATTCCATCTTTTTTTTGAGGATGGAATTTTTTATTTTTAACAAAAATCAAAGCATACATGAAAAGTTTTTTACTGTCAGTTCTGGGTGTTTTTATCTCCTTGCAAATTATTGCTCAGCAGAGCGAAATTGAAAAAAGAATGCAATGGTTTGAAGACGCCAAACTGGGGATTTTCATCCATTGGGGAATTTACGCGGTAAACGGAATTGATGAAAGCTGGTCGTTCTTTAACAGTTACATCTCGTACGATGATTACATGAAACAGTTAAACGGTTTTACGGCAAAAAATTACAAGCCATCCGAATGGGCCGAACTGATAAAACATTGCGGCGCCAAATATGCCGTTCTCACCTCGAAACACCACGATGGCATTGCGCTTTGGGATACCAAATGCAGCGATTTGAACGTGGTTAAAAAGTCTCCTGCAAAAAGAGATTTGGTTCAGCCATTTGTAAACGAACTCCGGAAAAACAATTTGAAAGTGGGTTTGTATTATTCGCTGCTCGACTGGAGCCACCCTGACTACCCGAATAAAACCAAAGTTGAAAAACGTTATGAAAACGATTCGGTAAAATGGAAACGATTTGTCGATTTTAACTTTTGCCAGTTGGGTGAGTTACCTGAAAAATTTAACCCTGATTTGTATTGGTTCGATGGCGACTGGGAACAATCCGCCGAAAAATGGAAAGCCAGGGAATTGAGCGAAATGTTGCGCACAAAAAATCCTGATGTTATCCTAAACAGCCGTATTCAGGGTTACGGCGATTATGCCACACCCGAGCAGGGCTTGCCGGTTACACGCCCCGACAGCCGCTACTGGGAACTTTGCATTACCATGAACGATAGCTGGGGATTTCAGCACAACGATAAAAACTACAAAACCCCCAACCAAATCATCAACATTTTGGTTGATTGTATCAGCAACGGGGGAAACCTGTTGCTGGATATCGGCCCCAAAGCCGATGGTACAATTCCGGAAGAACAGGTAAATATTTTAAAGGAACTAAGTCTCTGGACCAGCAAACATGCCGAGGCTATATACGGAACCCGGGCTGGAATTGGGGCCGAACATTTTTATGGGCCAACCGCTACCAATAAAACCGGCGATATTTTATACCTGTACCTGCCGTACAACCCAAAAGGTCAGATTATGCTGAAAGGGTTGAAAAACAAAATCAACCGAATTTACGTAGTGGGCAACGGCACAAAACTGAACTGGGATATTAAAATGAAACAGTACTGGAGCGCCGTTCCCGGTATTGTTTACATCGACGTTCCTGAAAAAGTACTTGACGAACACGTTACGGTTATTGCAGTTTTATTGGATGGGAAAGTGGATTTGTACCGTGAAAAGGGGCAGGTGATAGAAGCAAATTAGCAATTATTTTCGTAGGTAATCAGTTACTATTTACAAAAAAACAAATTTCAAATTTCAAAAATAACTCCAAAAAGGGAAAAATAAAAAATCCAAACCATTTGATTTTTTGAATTTGTGATTTATTTGTCTTTTGTCTTGTGATTAAGATTTTAAACTGAAAATTCTATCAGGTTTACAACATCGTTACAAACTCTGTTAACTCTTTCCGTTTCCGTGGCTGCAATTCCAGCTGCTTCAAATCATCGGGCAATTGTTCCGGGGCACCCGGAAAACCAATAGCAATGATGGTAAAGGGTTCAAAATTATCAGTATCAAGATACAGGTAATCAGATAATTTGGCTTTGTCGAACCCGCCCATTTGGTGCGCCTGTAAACCCATTTCAGTTGCCTGGATTGCAATGGAAACATTGGCTGCCCCCAAATCGTGAAGCGCATTTTTATTGGGGCGGCTTTGGTAGTCGTAATTTTTCTTCACTACTGAAATAATCAATACCTGGGCATGTTGTGCCCAAAGAGGATTTTTTCCGGTGAGCAATTCAACTACATCGTTAAATTTTTTTTGGTTACTCCGGTGGATGTAGTAATATTTCCAGGGTTGTTCGTTCATTGCGGAAGGCGCCCAGCGAGCAGCTTCAAACAATAAATCAATCATTTCGTTTATTACTTCTTTTTCTGAAAAAGAACGGGGGCTCCAGCGGTTTTTCAAAGCGGTATTTAATTTCATTTATTTTTATCTGTTTATCAATTTACACAATAATGTTAAACAATATTTTAATGATAATGTTTGAAAAGCAAGGATAAATAAAAAAGCCGGACTTAACCGACTTTTTAAAATTGTTATATAAATTTCAGCATTTCTTTTTCTCCCCAGTGGCTTTTTCGTAAAACCAGCTCAGCGGGTGCGATGATGGCCGCTCAATCGGCAAACCATACATACGGTCGTAAACCAACGAAGCAAGTACGCCAAGCGCACGCGAAACCCCAAATAAAACCGTATAGAAATTATACTCAGTAATTCCAAAATGATGTAACAGGGCTCCGCTGATGGCATCAACGTTGGGCCACGGATTTTTAATTTTTCCGGTTGCTTCCAAAATTGGGGGTGCAACCCTGTAAATTGCGTTCACTGTATTAATCAGTTTATCATGTGCAATGTATTTTTCAGCAAACTGCTGCTGAACCGTAAAGCGCGGGTCGGTAATGCGTAAAACCGCGTGTCCGTAACCCGGAACAACCCTTCCTGCCTTCAAGGTGTTTTCAATATAACCTGCAATTTGCGCATCGGTTGGTTCATCGGTGCCCAGATGCTCATTCATTTCAAAAATCCAGTCCATAACTTCCTGATTGGCAAATCCATGCAACGGACCGGCAAGTCCAACCATGCCTGCGCCAAAAGAATAATATGCATTGCTTAATGCCGAACCAACAAGGTGAGTGGCGTGTGCCGAAACATTTCCACCTTCATGGTCGGCATGGATAACCATGTACAACCGCATCAAACGTTTTACTTCAACCGAATCGAATCCCATCATGTGTGCCAGGTTCCCTGCCCAGTCGAGCATCGGATTAGGTTCAATATGATCGCCGTTATGATACATCCTGCGGTAAATGTACGCAGCAATTCTCGGCAGTCTGGCAATCAGCATCATCACATCTTCGTACATAAAGTCCCAGTAGAACTTTTTATTGACGCCGGCGCGGTAAGCTTTTTGGAATACAGAATCGTAAGCCATCGAAATAATTGCCGTGCTGAACTGGGTCATCGGACGGCTGTTTTTAGGCAATGCATCGATTACATCGAAAACGTGTTGGGGCACATGTGCCCGGGTTGCCCAGTCCTTTGAAATGTTAATCACATCTTCCTTTTCAGGAATCTGACCAATCATCATCAGGTAAAATAAACCTTCGGGAAGTGGTTCACATTCTTCATTAAGTTTAGGTAGTTTCTGGCGTAATTCCTGGATTGAATAACCCATAAACCGAATCCCTTCGTTGGGGTCGAGTTTCGAGGTTTCTGTAAGCAAAGCAGGGATGCCCTTCATTCCCGACAACACCTGGTCTATTGTTACCTGACCAATAACTACATCGCCATAATCTTTCCTGATGCGCTGAATCTCGGCAGCGCATTTTGTGGCTTTTTCAAAAAACCGGTTCTTAATGTATTCCATTGTATTTTTATTGTAAGTTATTAATGCATATTTTTAATTATCTCGTTGGCAAATTCTGAAGTTGAAAGCAATGTAGCCCCATCCATTTGCGCAAATAAATCGGAAGTTACCCTGCGCTTTGAAAAAGTATGTTCCATCGCATCGTAAACGTGTTCTGCTGCTTCATTCCAACTCATGTATTCGAGCATCATCACTCCTGAAAGTATGAGAGAACCCGGGTTTGCTTTTCCTGTTCCGGCAATATTGGGGGCGGTGCCGTGCGTAGCTTCGAAAATGGCATACCCGTTTTTAAAGTTGATGTTTGCACCGGGCGAAATTCCAATTCCGCCAACCATTGCGGCTAACTGATCCGAAATATAATCGCCGTTCAGGTTCATTGTGGCTATTACCGAATGGTCGAATGGCCTTAACAACGATTCCTGTAAAAATGCATCGGTAATAACATCTTTAACTATAACTTTACCCCCTTTTTTTGCATCGTTTAATGCTTTTTCGGCATCCATTAATCCACTGTCGGTTTTTATTTTCTCGAATTGACGCCATGTAAATACTTTTCCGGCAAATTCGTTTTCTGCCAAATCATACCCCCAGTTTTTGAAGGCTCCTTCTGTAAATTTCATGATGTTGCCTTTATGAACGATTGTTACCGATGGCAGTTCGCGTTGAATGGCGTACTGCAGGGCAGCCCTGATTAACCTTTCGGAACCTTCTTTTGATATTGGCTTTACGCCAAATGATGAACTCTCCGGGAAACGGATTTTACTTACACCCATTTCGTTAATCAGAAAATCCCTGATTTTTTTGGCGTCTTCAGTTCCGGTCATGTATTCAATGCCAGCATATATATCTTCGGTGTTTTCCCTGAAAATGTGCATATCAACTAGCGAAGGATACCGGACTGGCGACGGCACGCCTTTAAACCACCGGATTGGGCGCAGACAAACAAACAAATCGAGTGTCTGTCTCAGCGCAACATTGAGTGAGCGTATTCCTTCTCCCACAGGTGTTGAAAGTGGCCCTTTAATTCCTATCAGATGTTCTTTAAAAGATTCAAGTGTTTCTTCCGGAAGGTAACTGCCTGTTAATTTCAGTGCCTTTTCACCAGCCAGAACTTCTTTCCAGATGATTCTTTTTGAATCTCCATAAGCTTTTTTAACCGCTGCATCGATTACTTTTTGCGAAGGTTTTGTAATGTCCTTTCCAATTCCATCGCCTTCGATAAACGGTATTATTGGCTCATTTGGAACCCAAAGCCGGCCGTTTTCTATTTTTGTTTTTTCTGTCATTTATCAGTAATCTTTACGCCTTTACAACTTTCCCCGGAATGAAGTTTCGCTAATTTAGCTTTTTTTGAAGATTTTCGTTTATGGCTTCCAAAAAACCTTCTGTGGTAAGATAATCTTTTTCAGTTAAACTACTACCGTAAACAATCAGCGCCAAATCTTTTGTCATTTTTCCGCTTTCAACGGTTTCAATACAAACTTCTTCCAAAGCATTTGCAAAATTAATCAACGCCTCATTGTTGTCTAATTTTCCCCTGAAGGCCAAACCGCGTGTCCACGCAAAAATCGATGCTATCGGGTTAGTTGATGTTGGTTTTCCCTGTTGATGCATCCGATAGTGGCGGGTAACTGTTCCATGGGCCGCCTCGGCTTCCATTGTTTTTCCATCTGGGGTAACAAGCACTGAAGTCATTAATCCAAGTGAGCCAAACCCCTGCGCAACAGTGTCGCTTTGTACATCGCCATCGTAATTTTTACAGGCCCAAACATAACCGCCTTCCCATTTCATTGCGGCGGCAACCATGTCGTCAATTAAGCGGTGCTCGTAGGTAATTCCCAATTCTGTGAATTTCTCTTTGAATTCTGTTTCAAAAATTTCCTGGAAGATATCTTTAAATCTTCCGTCATATTTTTTCAGAATGGTATTTTTTGTTGACATATAAAGCGGCCATTTTTTCTCGATTGCCATATTCATGCACGAACGGGCAAATCCCTGAATTGATTCATCGGTGTTATACATAGCCAACGCCACGCCATCACCCTCAAAATCATAAACTTCGTGTGTTTCAGGCTGACCGTTATCAGGTGTAAAAGTAATAGTAAGTTTTCCTTTTCCCTTTACCAGGAAATCGGTTGCGCGGTACTGATCGCCAAAAGCATGACGGCCGATGACGATAGGTTTTGTCCAGCCGGGAACCAATCGCGGCACATTTTTACAAATGATTGGTTCGCGGAAAACGGTGCCGCCCAATATATTACGGATGGTTCCGTTGGGCGATTTCCACATTTTTTTCAAACCGAACTCTGCAACCCGCGCTTCATCGGGTGTAATGGTTGCACACTTTACGCCAACACCATGTTTCTGAATGGCATGGGCGGAATCGATGGTTACCTGGTCGTTTGTGGCATCGCGGTTTTCCATTCCCAAATCGAAATATTTTAAATCGATATCGAGATAAGGAAGGATTAATTTTTCTTTGATAAAACTCCAGATAACTCGTGTCATCTCATCGCCGTCGAGCTCAACAACGGGATTGGTTACTTTGATTTTTTGCATGAAATAGTATTTTTTTATTTGTTTTTCATTTCAGTTTCAATTTGCGGCGCATGGTTAGTTTTTAACTTTTATGAACATCACCGGATGCGCCTTTTTTCAACTCGTGTTTTTTGTTCCCCCGGTTTTACCGGGAGTTATTCAAATTCAATCCTTTCAGGATTTTCTTCTAAACTCTAAACTCCAAACTCCAAACTCTAAACTCCGAACTCTGAACTCTGAACTCTGAACTCTGAACTTTCAGTTATTTTGAAGTTTAATCAGATTCAACGCCGAACCTGCCCTGAACCAACCAATTTGCTGTTCGTTGTAAGTGTGGTTCAGTTTTATCCTGTCTTTTGTGCCATCGGCATGAACCAATTCAATAGTAAGCTGCTTTCCTGGTGCGAATTCCACCAAATCAATAAAATTGAAAGTGTCATCTTCCTGAATCAAATCGTAGTCGTTTTCATTCGCGAAAGTTAATCCCAGCATTCCCTGTTTTTTCAGGTTAGTTTCGTGAATACGGGCAAACGATTTAACGATTACCGCTCTCACACCCAAATGACGCGGTTCCATGGCAGCGTGTTCACGCGACGATCCTTCACCATAATTCTGGTCGCCAACCACAACCGAAGAAATACCGGCAGCTTTGTATTCACGCTGAACGGCAGGAACAGTTC
>JBBIVS010000194.1:0-6931 GCA_037439605.1 Draconibacterium sp.
CAGCGAATTTGAAACCATCCCGGTTTTTATCGACTGGAACATCGGCAATTTTTCCATCGACCACAACGGGAAGTTTTTTTCGCGTTGGGATTACGACTGGTTTCGGATGTCATCAAGGGTGATGGATTTTTATTTTTTCAGCCGGGTGGTTTCCGATTTGGGCGACCGCACCGTTTTTAGTTACCTGGTTGACACCCTGATGGAAGACCGGTTTATGATGTTTCTGAAGGAATATCACCGCATTTTTCCGCTTACAGAACCCGAAGTGCGCTTTATTATTGAAGCTTACCGTTTTTTTATCATGAATTATGTGATAAAGGACGGCCCTTATTTTTTCAGGAAGACATTTTCGAACAAACTGGTGAAAGAAGCTTACGATACTTATTTTCCGGCAATCGATACCAACTACAATGCCGATAAAATTTTAAGAACGTTAAAAATTTAAGGTATGCACCGAAGGATAAAAAGTTTTAAGAGTATTGTAACCAACTACAAAGCTGTTTTTTTCGATGCTTTCGGAGTGTTGAAAAATCACCAGGGATTAATTCCCGGAATAATTAAGACCTTTGAATTTCTCGACCGCAAAGGAATTAAATATTACATTTTAACAAACGACTCGTCGCGCAGTCCCGAAATGCTGGCCAAATGGTACCAGGACAGGGGTGTGTGGCAGGTAACGAGCGATAAAATTTTGTCGTCGGGGATGCTGGCGATGGAATATTTTAAAGTAAAAGTGGCCAACGGAAATGCAGTTGCTTATCTGGGCACCGAAAATTCGGCCCATTACATTGAAACTGCTGGTTTGAAAACAGTTGCAGTAAAAGACATCGATTTAAACGACCTCGACCATATTGAATCTTTTGCATTTCTCGACGATGAAGGTTTTAACTGGAATGATGATATAAACAAAACCATCAACCTGTTGAGAAAGAAAAATATGACAGTTGTGGTTGCCAACACCGATATTAATTATCCGGTGAGCCAAAACGATATTTCGGTGGCGGTTGGCAGTCTTGCCGATATGGTTGAAAAAATCATAGGCAAAATGTTCATCCGTTTCGGAAAACCCGATGCACAGATGTTTTTGCTGGCTTTCGAAAGGGCTTTGAAGGACATCAGTGTAAAAAGAAATGAAATTCTGATGGTAGGCGATACATTATATACTGATATTATTGGAGGCAATAAATTTGGCCTCGACACAGTGTTGGTTTTGTCGGGAAACACATTGCCCGACATGGCATTGATCCGTATTAGCAGTTCCGGGATTATTCCAACTTATATATGTGAATCGGCAGTAATCGAATAGGAAAGGTTGTTCACATGCCCTAACGCACAGATCCCGCCTCTGCTTACGTGCGATTGCATCGCACAGTTTGATTGCAGTTTGTGTAAAAGTATTTTCTTTTTTAAGAATTCCTGAAAATACATTGTTTCATGAGCCGTAAATAAAAGTTTCATAATCCTGATGAGTAGAAGAAGGATTGGTTTTCAGGGCAGAAGATTATTTATACAGTAGTGCAACCGATTATGCATAAAAGCTGGGAGTTTTGGAAAATGTTATTGTTGTTAAGTAGTGCCACGCGATACAATCTCGTTGAAGTGGTGCGGCAAATCATAAAAATCCTGTCAATCCTGTAATCAAATAATCATGTTCAATGCCGGATTGAAGGAGGCAATGATAAGTTAATCGGTGAAGGGAAAAATATTGTAAGTTTGTAATCAGTTAAATAACAGTATATATGGAAAGTAAAGATATACGATGGAAACAAAGGTTTACCAATTTTGAAAAGGCATTGCATCACCTTGAAGATGCTTTGCAAATTATAAATCCAGATATAGTTCAAAAGGCAGGTATAATCCAGTTTTTTGAAATGAGTTACGAATTGGCCTGGAATACCATTAAAGATTATATGGAAGAGCAAGGATTTACAGAGGTTAATTCTCCGAGAGCAGCTATTAAAAAAGCGTTTGAAACAGGACTGATAGCCAACGGGCACGATTGGATGGATTTATTGCTCGACCGAAACCTGACGGCCCACACTTACGATGAAGTAAAAGCCACAGAAGTGGAGCGATTGATACATCATAAATATTTTCCTTTACTAAAGGAATTATTTGAATCGTTAAGAAGAATAAAAAATGAAAAATAAACTTGGTTTAGTTGAAAGTGATTTACAAAACGTTGTTTCAGTTTTAATTCAGTTTCCTGAAGTTGAGCTGGCTTCCGTATTTGGAAGCAGGGTAAAAGGGAACTATAAGAATGGAAGCGATGTAGATATTGCGCTTAAAGGTAAACAACTTTCATTTATGATAGTGGCGCGAATAAATTCAATTCTTAATGAAGAAACATCCATGCCTTACAGATTTGATGTGCTAAATTACGAAACCATTACGAACAATAAATTAAAAGAACATATTGACAGAGTTGGTTTGGTAATATACAATAAAAACAACACTTCAGTTCCTGTAAAATAATTATGCCAACAGTCATAACCGAAAGAGGTCTCAAAACTCATATTACACAACGTGTGTGTTTGGTGAATGGATGTTAAGAAACTCCACGCTTCGCCCGATTGCATCGCGTGGTTTGATTGCAGGTTTATAAAAGTATTTTCTAATTTCAGACATTCCCGGAAATAAACTGTTTCATGAGCGATAAATACAAATTTCATTTTCCTATTGAGTTGAAAAAGAAATGGTATTCCGGGCAGAAGATTATTTGTACAGCAGCGTAGCCGATTATTGATGACGAATAAGGCCTGCCTTCCGCAGACAAGTAGAAGGTTAGAAATCACCTACATTTATTTTCTACTAAAGTTAAAATATTGAAAATAAGGTTTTTGTTCTTAATTAACCTTATTTTTTTCATCAACCTTAGTAGAAAGGGTAACGGAAGAAAACCAACCTTATTTAATATTGAAGAAAATGCCGCCATATTCAATTTCTTTAAAATTCAGATTAACTAATTCTAAATGTGTAAATTACAAAACAGGAAATCAAATGAAAACCTTTTAAAAAATCGCTGATAATTACCGGGATGCGCCGGCCGGGGGAGGTTTGACCATAAAAAAAGCTGCCCACCTTTCGGCAAGCAGCTTTTATCAGTAGTATTGTGTATTTGAAACTTATTACAGTTTCAGTTTGGCATGGTGTACAGTTTTAATAATGCGTGCCCCAACTTTATACGGGTCGGCGTTTGAGGCTGGACGACGGTCTTCCAAACGTCCTTTCCATCCGTTTTCAACAGTTCCAATCGGGATACGAATTGATGAACCGCGGTCGGAAACTCCGTAACTGAAATCGTTGATGGATGCAGTTTCGTGTTTTCCTGTTAAGCGCTGGTCGTTGTATGCACCGTAAACTGCGATATGTTCCGGAATGTGTTTTCCAAATTCCTCGCAAATTGCTTTAAATACCTTTTCATCGCCGCAGGTTCTCATCAAACCGTTCGAGAAGTTGGCATGCATACCGGAGCCGTTCCAGTCGAGGTCCTTGCCCAGCGGTTTTGGGTGCCATTCAACATCAACGCCATATTTTTCGGCAGTTCTTTCCATCAAAAAGCGGGCTACCCAAATCTGGTCGCCGGCATTGGCTGCGCCTTTGGCAAAAATCTGGAATTCCCACTGTCCGGCAGCAACTTCGGCATTGATTCCTTCAATGTTTAATCCGGCTTCGAGGCACATGTCAAAATGTTCTTCAACAATGTTGCGTCCAAACGCTTTGGAACCGCCAACACCGCAGTAATAAGGGCCTTGTGGAAGCGGGAAACCGCCTGCCGGGAAACCCAATGGAAGCCTGGTTTGCGGATCGTACAAGAAATATTCCTGTTCGTAACCAAACCAGAAATCGTCGTCTTCTTCCTCTATTTGTGAGCGGCCATTGGTCGAATGTGGCGTTCCGTCAGGATACAATACCTCTGTCATCACCAAATACGCATTTTTGCGGTCCGGATCAGGGCAGATGAAAACCGGTTTCAAAAGTAGGTCCGATTTTCCTCCTTCAGCCTGGTTGGTTGAAGAACCATCAAACGACCAAACCGGACAATCTTCGAGTTTTCCGCTGAAGTTTGATTCAACCCGGGTTTTTGCCCTTAACTGCTGGGTTGGAACAGAACCATCCAACCAAATGTATTCCAATTTTGATTTCATGTTGTAATAATTTATGAATTAATAGATTATTTCTTATTTTGTATGGCAAAAATAGATTTAACTCAGTGTTATTAATCTATTTTTCTGACAAATTGTAAAAATTTAATACAAAATTTACATTAAAACTAAAAAATTTGTCGATACCCGGTTAAAAAACTAACCTGTTTCAAGTAAATTAGTATAATTTGTAAAGTAAGTAATTATTAAATAGTACACAACAAATATTAATATGCATTATTTTTGAGATACCCCTGTTTAAACAATACCACTCCTTTTTAAAGGGAATATAAAAAAAATTAGCGCCAGACCGTAATGAAATAATAAACCCAGAGTCATATTCGTTAAACATTATTTCAATTTGTAAAACTTTTGTGTTACTTTAAAAATTTAATTCCAACAACATGATAATAAACAGGCGTAATTTTATTAAAACAGGCAGTACTGCAGTTGCCGGAAGTATGATATTGCCTCCTATTCTACAGTCATGCCAAAACATACAAATTTCAGAAAACGTGAAAAGTTATTTAGATCATTTCGAGGTTTCGTCCGAAATGCTGCAAAAAGTGGTTGCAGCGGCAATGAGTAAAGGAGGCGATTATGCCGATTTGTTTTTCGAGCACAAAATGTCAAACAACATCAGTTTGCAGGACGGCAAGGTAAACCGCGCATCTTCAAATATCGATTTTGGTGTGGGAATCAGGGTGCTGAAAGGCGACCAAACAGGTTTCGCCTATTCCGAAAACATCAGTTTGGAAGATATGCTGAATGCTGCAAAAATGGCTGCAAGCATTGCCAATGAAAATGCAACTTTTAAAACAGGTGAGTTAACTGAAAAAGTTCCTTCTTCCTTCTATCAGATTTCAAGGCAGTGGGAAGATGTTCCGGTAAAGGACAAGGTTCCTTTTGTTCAGAAAATCAACGACAAGGTTTTTGAACTCGATGAAAAAGTAATCAAGGTAAATGCTTCATTAAACGACGAAACCAGTTACGTTCTTTTTTATAATTCTGAAGGAAGACTAACGTATGATTATCGTCCGATGGTTAGTTTTAGTGCATTTTGTGTTATGCAGAAAGGCGAAAAAATTGAAAACGGTTATGCAGCGCGTTCATTTAGAAAAGGTTTTGAATGGATGGACGATAATCTTGTTGCAGAAATTGCAAAGGAAGCTGTTGACAAAACCAACATTTTATTTGAAGCCACAAAACCGCGTGCAGGCGAAATGCCCGTGGTAATGGGAGCCGGAGGATCGGGGATTTTATTGCATGAAGCGATTGGTCACACGTTCGAAGCCGATTTTAACCGCAAGGGAACTTCGATTTTCAGCGACAAAATGGGCAAAAAAGTAGCAGAAAGTTTTATCAATATCATCGACGACGGCACACTTGAAAATAACCGCGGTTCGCTCAATGTTGACGACGAAGGAAATGATGTTGAAAAAACCTATCTTGTAAAGGACGGCGTTTTAAACAGTTACATTCACGACCGCATCAGTTCAAATTTTTATAAGGTAAACCCAACCGGAAACGGACGGCGCGAATCTTTCCGCGATATTCCGCTGCCCCGCATGCGCGCAACGTACATGGAACCTGGTCCACACTCAAAAGATGACATTATTTCAAATGTGGATTATGGGGTTTATGTAGATAACTTCAGTAACGGGCAGGTGCAGATTGGCGCCGGCGATTTTACATTTTTTGTAAAATCGGGCTACCTGATTGAAAAGGGTAAACTTACCCAACCCATAAAAGACATCAATATCATTGGAAATGGCCCGCAGGCTTTGGCTGATATTTCGATGGCTGCCAGTGATTATCTGATTGATAATGGTACTTGGACTTGCGGGAAAAACGGACAGTCGGTGCCGGTAACCTGCGGTTTGCCTACGGTATTGGTGAAGAAATTAACGGTTGGAGGAACGAATGCTTAAATCAATTTAAGAAAATGACAAAAGAAGAAAAATATACATTGGCAAAGTGGGCGATGAATTATGCCCTCAAAAAAGGCGCTCAACAGGCAAGTGTGAGTATTTCGAACAGCCGGAGCAGCAGCGTTGAGGTTCGCGAAGAAAAAATTGATAAACTGGAACAGGCGATTCAAAGCGGCCTTTCCATCAGGTTGTATGTCGATAAAAAATACTCGGCGCATTCAACCAACCGCTTAAAAAAGGAAGAATTAGCCCGCTTTATCGAACAGGCAATCGAAGGAACCCGCTTTTTATCTGAAGACGAATTCCGCACGCTTCCCGATCCTGAGTTATACTACAAAGGTGGAAATGAGGATTTAAAAACGCTGGATTCAGGTTTTAGCAACATTGATCCACAGAAAAAAATAGACCTTGCTTATGGAGTGGAAAAGGAAGTGTTGGGTAAAGACGACCGGATTATATCGGTTTCCACAGGTTATTATGATGGACTTGAAGAAAGGGTGATGGTTACCAGCAATGGTTTCGAAGGAGACAGCGCCAATTCGCAATTTGGTTTGTATGGGTCTGTTTCAGTAAAAAGTGGTGATGCCCGTCCCGAAGGTTCATGGAATGAAAGCGCTCTGTTTTTCGATAAACTGAAAAAAGACAATGTTGGTATAACTGCCCTGAAAAGAGCTTTAAATAAAATTGGCCATCAAAAAATCGCATCAGGTAAAATAACAATGATTGTGGAGAACAAGCAGGTTGGCCGATTATTTAGTCCACTCATTCAGGCTTTAAATGGTTCAGCAATTCAGCAGAAAAACTCGTTTTTAATCGATAAACTTGACCAAAAGGTGGCATCCGATAAATTGACTA
>JBBIVS010000195.1:0-6922 GCA_037439605.1 Draconibacterium sp.
ACAAAACAAACATCAACTTCACTGTTTTTTACAATTTCTGAAGTTTCAACCAGGTTTTCGGGAAGAGGCTCTGGCTTATGTGCAAAATGGCCGGTTGGTTCGCAGTTGATTTCAACAATATTTTTAATTCCCAGCGCTTTAAACAAAGCTGGCATTGCAATTCCACCCACGGAATTAACGGCGTCAACAGCCACTGAAAAGCCGGCTTTTTCAATAGCATCCTTGTCAACCAAATCTAAATTTAAAACCTCTTGAATATGATAACCTAGATAATCTTTTTCAGTAACTGTTCCCAAATCATCAACTTCAGCAAAATAAAAATCTTCTTTTTCAGCAATGCGAAGAATTTTTTTCCCTTCTGCGCTATTTAAAAACTCACCTTTCGAATCCAGTAGTTTCAAGGCATTCCACTGTTTCGGATTGTGGCTGGCGGTGAGAATTATTCCGCCGTCGGCCTTTTCGGCAGTTACGGCCATTTCGGTTGTTGGAGTGGTTGCCAGACCGATGTTTACCACATCGCAACCAGTTCCGGTTAACGTGGAAATTACAATCGAACTTACTATCGCACCCGAAATGCGGGCATCGCGGCCAACAACAATTTTAATTCTTTCTTTTCCTGATTTTTCTTTTGCCCAGGTTGCATACGAAGCCGTAAATTTTACCACATCGAGCGGGCTTAAACCCTCGCCCGGTTTTCCGCCAATGGTACCGCGGATTCCTGAAATTGATTTTATTAAAGTCACTTTTCTGTTTTTTTATGTTGAGTTGGTAAAGATAATATGACGATTGAATATGGGAATTTGTTTTCAGAAAAATTAATCTGCAATTTCCTGTAACTCCCGCAGTGTGAGTTTCAGTTTGTGTATGTAATTACCATACAATTTCCGGAATCCCCAACGCAGGAAGAAAAATACAAGACCGGTTATCAGTATTAAAATGAAAAGTCCGATTAAAATTACCAGTGCAATTTTATCACCCTGAACTTCAGCCAAAACCATTCCCTTTTCCTGTACCCCATCAAGAAACCCTTTGTACAAGCCGGTTACAAAACCAGTACCTATCGCCAAAAGGAAAGTTGCCAGAGCCAAATAAAACATGGTTTGATAAATTTGTAATGTATTAATAATTTTAACGAGGGTTTCCTTCAAATTGCAATTCATGTCGCAACTTTTTGTAACCCTGTAATATTTGATTACAAAATATATGAAAGTTTTAATTATCAGGAAGTTACTGAAAACGCTGATAAAAAGTACCCATCCGGGAATATCGAGATTTTCTCCAAATTCTTTCATCAGAATTGGCGACAGAATTAAATCATCGACCGCAAAAATCACGATTAAAACAAATAAAATCCCAAACCCAATTTTGATGTTAAGGTCAATCCTTTCAAGCAAACTTTTAGTCCGATGGCCAATCATTTTCCTCAACTGGCTTTCATCCAGTTGCTTTTCGGTTGGCAATTTATCCCAGGTTTTTTTTAAATTTTCTAAATCCATTTTTATTCCTCAGTTTCCATGAACTTTTTAAGTTTTTTCTTAATCCGGTTCATTTTTACCCGAACATAATTTTGCGTAATTCCGGTAATTTCTGCTATTTCCTCATATTTTTTATTTTCAAGAAACAGAAGCACAATCGATTTTTCGACACCCGTAAGTTGGGCAACAGCCCGGTGTAAATTTTTGATTTCATCTTCGGTTTCAGTAACGTAATTTTCATCTTTCACCTGAAAATTTTCGTATGTAAGCCGGTTTTGGTCGGGACGACGTTTGGTTTTTTTGAAGGTTGTAATCGCCGTATTCAGCGCAACTCTGTACATCCAGGTTGTAAATTTCGATTCTTCGCGGAAAGAAGGAAACGATTTCCAAAGCTGCGCCACAATTTCCTGGAACAAATCATCGCGATCGTCCTGATCGTCGCAATAAATATTACACACCTTGTGTATTATCCCCTGGTTCCTTTTTATTATCTGTAAAAATTCCTTTTCCAAAACTAAAGTATTAGTAAAAAAAGAATAGTAAAATTACATTTAAATTCAGTTTCAATTTTTCTGTTTTTGAAAAAACAAAGAAAAATGTTGGGTATTAAAATAAAACGAAAATGGAAGTGTTTGTATTAGTAAATTAAATGGACAATTTTAAGGACCAAAAAGGATAGAATTTCATAATAACGGATACGAAAAAACAACAAAACCATTCAGACCTTATCGGTTGATATATGTTCTGGTATTTATGGATAGACCTACGGCAAGGGCAAGAGAAAATATTTAAAATCGGGAGTTGGAAAGGCCTTTTTAAAGACATTGAAATAAATGAAAAAATAGTTTAATTCTAAATTTTGCTAATTCCTTTGAAATAGTTAGTTTTGCGAACCAATTTCAAATAAAGGTACTTGCCCGGGTGGCGGAATTGGTAGACGCGCTGGATTCAAAATCCAGTTCCTTCACCGGAGTGCGGGTTCGATTCCCGCCCCGGGTACAAACAAGCCGCTTAACTGGTTGATAGTTAAGCGGCTTTTCTCTTAAAATAGATTGTTGAAAGCGAAATCTGTTTTTTTAAATTTATTTGACTTTAGTCAAGGTTGTTGGTCTATAAAATTTTTACATCTCAGGACTAATCCTGAACCAGTCGAAATCTGCGTGGCCACCGGTATTTTTCGTGGCGTAGTTAAACAGTACGAGACGGTAGCCCATAAAATGGGCAAGCGAATATTCCATTTTTAGTTCGTCGCCGATGGCAGTCCACTTTTTGCCGTCGAGACTGTAATAAAAAAAAGCGCGGTCGGTTTTGTCATTGAAATTGCAGGCAGCTTTCAGGTAAACGGTGTTTTGTTTCAGCGGAATTTTCTGAACTTCGACAGGCTTTCCACTTCCGGCGTTAACCATCACAACCGATTTTTCGCCGTTTTCCAATTTTACACAAACCTGCCCGAATTTACTTTGCAGCAAAACAAGGCCTGCAAAATCGCCTTCTTTCATTTTCGACACATCAACCGAAGTGGCTCCCGAACAAACCGGACCAATGGTGCGCTGTGTCAGGGTGTTTCTCGACAGTACAAAAAGCGAATCGGTTCTTCCTGTTTTCAGTCTTAAAAATCCTTTCCGTTCAGTAACTGACCACAGCGAATTATCTGGGTTGTGGTTCCATTGCCAAACCAGTGGCAATGCCGGTTCGCCTTTTTTGCGGTCGAATTCATCCGAATTTACAATGCCCGGAATCAGGCTTTTGTTGGCAGGCAAATCGAGTGTTTCGGGTACTTTTCCGTCAACGCCAATCACCGGCCAGCCGTCTTCCCATTTCATGGGAACGATATACGGGATACGGCCCACTGCGCCAAAATCGCGAAAAAGGTATGCAAACCAACGACCATCGGGAGTGTCAACCATACCACCCTGTGCAACCCCCAAATCCTGAAAACCTACTTTCCCTTCCCACGGACCGGTGATTTTATCGGACCGGTGAATCACCACTGTACGCATTCCACCACGCGGCCAGGCAATGTTAAACAGATAATATCTGCCGTTTGCCTTGAAAAGCTGCGAACCTTCGCCCAGGCCCACATTTTTCCCGAGCGGCGCGTTGGCATCTTCAATCATAACCCGTTCTGTTCCTTCCTTTACACCCGAAAGGTCTTCTTTCATCTCCGCAATCATCAGTTTCCGAACACTCCAGATGATGTATATTTTCCCGTCATCGTCGAGCCAAATCGTGTGGTCGTGGTAAGCCGGAGAGAAAGTGATTCGCTCCCACAGCCCCTTTTCAATGTCCTTTGTTTTGTAGATATAGGTTTTATTGGTGGTTTGCGCAAATGTGGAAACAATATACATGCCCTTATTATATCGGATACAGCTAGCCCAGGTTCCCTTTCCGTACGTACTTTTACCATTCACCAGATTCATGGCATCCACATTTGCCAGCGTGTCGTAGGCATAATTCACAAGTTCCCAGTTCACCAGGTCTGTCGATTTCATAATAGGCACGCCCGGCGCCATGTGCATGGTGGTGCTGCTCATATAATATGTATCGCCAACGCGAATCATCGACAGGTCGGGAACATCGGCAAAAATCACTGGGTTCTGCGCCTTTTGAGGTTGGGCAATTGTGTAAAAGTTGATTGAAAGGGTGATTGACAATATTAACAAGGGCAAAGCTTTATGATTCATTTTTTGTAATTGTTTAGCTGCTGTTCACACAACACAGTTAATATCCAACCAAAACTATAAAAAAACCCAATGAAATTAACATTTTGGATTTTTGTATTGAATAAGTTGCGCTGTTCAGAGCAACCAAAGTTTTTCATAATTAGTTACTTACATGGTTTTTATGTGTTTTTGGGAAAAGCGAAACAAGTTTCAAAAATGCAGACTCCTGCAACAATTAATTTAAAGGGCAGAAGTCCTCACTTCCCATCTTTAAAAGGTAGAAAAATTGCTCTTCTCAAACCGGGAAATATGAAATTTAAAATCTGTTTATTGATTGATTCAACCTGAAGCATTTGTTTACCTGATATCAAACCACAGTTTTATCGTGCAAAATTCCTCGCCTACATGTCCTGTAAATATTCCTTTCTGGCTTTTTGGCCCAAGTTGTTCAGTCTGTTTAAATTTGGTCCCAATGGCCGGGATTTCATATAAAAACTAAATATCGTCTGCCGGAAATGGCGGGTAAATGCCTCCGGCTGCAAACTCTGGTTTTGCAGGTGTAAACAGCCGGAAATACAGGTTTGGTGTTTCAGAAATCACCGTAAAATCCGATTGGGTGGTTTGAAGGGTTGCCCAGTACAGATTTCCTTGGCAGCCTTTAAATTAGGGATAAATTAACTCGTTGAAACTTTCGCCTGTGATGGTGCTGTGGTATGCTTTTTCCCAAACACCGAAATTGCTTCCTTTCATCCTGTTTTCCCAAACGCGGTAAGGTCCGCAGCCCAACCATTTTATGCCAGTGCACTGTTCTTCCGGGTAATTAAAGGAAATACCTATGAAATCAATGTCTTTTCCACCCTGCAAAGGATTGGCTTCCAAACCCAGCAATCCATTTTTATTTATAGTCCAGACTAGTTTTTTAGGATATCCAGAATACAAAACTTCAATTTTATAATCTCCGTTTTCATCTTTTTCCCATTTTACCCCTCAACCTTCGAATCTACTCCAACCGGCACAGGACCTCCCGAAAATGAAATATTCCTCTTGCTGTTTTTAATATTATCAATGGTTCCATCAGCCTTATTAAATACAATTTCCAAATTGTCAATTTTTGCAACAATCAGTTCCTCATTTTCTACTACTTCAATTTCTGATTCTTCTGAATCTGACAACTGATATTCAGCCGCTTTTTCTGCGGGTTGAAATACCGGCCAGCTCCAGGTACAAGTTCGTAACCATTTTGGTCGATGGCTTTGAAGCGGAAAATATCGGCATTTTGAAGTGCTTCTCCACATTTGATTTCAACCCTAACAGTTTCTCCGGTTTTATTTCCCTACAAATCATACAAATCAATCAAAACCAAACAATCTGAATTTGAGTTGCTGGTTTCAACAAGAATATTGAACGATCCGTTGGCTTTGGCATCAATTGCGGTTCGGGTGAAATGAATTTCAGGTAAAACCTCGAGAAAAACAGGACGGAAAATTCCGCCAAAAATCCAGAAGTCGGCATGCCGTTCGGCCTTGTTTACCAATTCGTTGGATGAATGTTTGGCCACATCCACCTCGAGCAGGTTTGTTTTTCCGTACTTAAGCAATTTCGAAATACCGTATTTAAAACGGTAAAACGCACCCTGATGAACTTCTCCGGCTGATTTCCCGTTGATTTTTACGCGGGTATCCGTCATCGAACCATCAAAAACAATGTTGATGGTTTTGCCTTTCCATCTGGCAGGAACCTGAAATTCATATTTGTACAATCCGTGTTACTTCCCCAGTTTTTTTCCCTTATTGCTCCAATCGTGGCCGTAATTGTAGTTTCCAAATCCCTGTAATTCCCAGTTTGATGGAACGGCAATCTTTGTCCATTTTCCGCTGTTTTGCCCTTCGGTACAAAAGAAATCCCAGTCAACAGTTCGGGTGGCATCTGTTCCTGAGAGATAGACAATTTGGGTGGGTTGGGAAAATGTAAGAAGGGGAAAAATTAGAACAAAAGCTAAAATTAAAAGATACAGTTTTATTGTTTTTCGATATAAAATGATAGCCTGATTTTTAAACTCGTTGAAAATACAATTGAATCAGTAATTTTTTACATGTCATCAATTGAGAATCCCCGGTATTCAATGGTAAAATTCTTTAGTTTGGGTATTATCTTTTTTGCTTTTATTTTCAGTATTTCCAGGTTTATTTTTTGAGGATTTATTTTCACTTCTGCAATAAGTGCTTTTTTCTCCAATTCGTTAATTGCAATTAAATCAATTTCATTATTGGCGCCTTTTTCCCAGTAATTTCCGATTTGAGAGAAATTCTTCTCCATAATAAGTTTTTCAATGAAGTATTTCTCCAGAAATTTACCAGACCACGAATTAAAATCATGGTTTACAACATCTTTTATATATCCGAAATTTTCTATTTCAATCGCGCTCCGGTATTTGAAAACAAAACGAAACCAAAAATTCAGGAAGTTATCTTCAATATAATAGATTTGCATTCTTCCTTCCGGTTTTGAAAAAACCGGTTTATTTCTTTTTATAATTGAGTATTCTTTTTCAAGCCGATCAAGATAACCACCTACATTTTTTTGCAGAATGGATTCTATTTCCTGTCGGGAGTTTTTAGAAGAAGCAATTAACGAAAGGATGGAGAAATAAGTTGTATATTCTTTTCCAAACTCTTCAATTAGCAAATTTTTGCCCTCTTCAAGTAAAATTGAGCTTTCCCTAAAAATTTCATTTAGAATTTGTTCCAGGGTAAAAACCGAATTATCAACAAACAACTCAATGTA
>JBBIVS010000196.1:0-6874 GCA_037439605.1 Draconibacterium sp.
AGCGGGGAGCCAGGTTCCATTGGTTGATAACCGATGAATACTCAGAACGTAATCCCGGGCGAATTGCCAGGTTTTTTGTGAATTTAATTTCACTTTCAAAAAAACCGCCGATTAAATGGTCTGTAAAATCAGTCGAGTAGGTTTGAACTTTAATTAAAATATAATCCTCGTTAAACCGGTTGAAAGTTTCGTTGGCGCCCCAGGTAATTTTTACTCCTTCCGAAACATCGTGAACCACTGTAAAACGGGTTTCAATGTTTGATTCCACAGTTTCAAGTTCGTCATTTCCAAGCCCCAGCCGGTTGTTTTGAGTAGTTGCGGAAACGCCGATTTTGTAACACGATTTTTCTGAAAAACAGTCGCGGTACAAAAAGTTGGAGTAAGTTGTCAATCCCTTGTTCGAAATAAGCATTGGCCGGTTTTCAATGGCAGTTGGCACATAATAGGAAAGGTTGCCGTAATCGGCAGTAAAATATCCTTTCAACATTCCATTTGATTTTGTTTTGTAACGGTAAATTGCCGAGCCGTTTATTGCTTCCACCGGCTTCTCCCAGTCAACCGAACTGTTGAAAATTTTATCGTAAATGGTAAGGTTGGTGTAACTTCCAATCAGGCTGACAGATGAATTTTTCATGCGTTGTGTTGTACTTGCCTCTCCGCCAATACTCAAAACTGAAATTCCGGTAATATCCTCTTCAGCCAAATCGTTTGAGTTTAAAATCAGTACCGACGAAAGTGCCTGCCCGTATTCGGCCGAGTAACCGCCGGAATTAAACATTACACCGTTAAACAGTGATGGGGCAAAACGGCCGCGGGTGGCAATATCCGGGGTTTTCGAAAAGTAGGGTTTTGCAGCAATAAGCCCGTCGATGTAAGTTTTCGTTTCGTAAACGTCGCCCCCGCGAACCATCAACCGGCCATCGTCGGCAGCAGCCTGTGTTCCGGGCATCGTACGCATGGCAGCCATTACATCGCCATTTGCACTGGGAGTTGTGTATATGTCGATCGGGTTCATTATCGAAGCACGCGACTCGTCGGCTGCAGCAAAACTTCCGGCAGTAATGGTAACTGCATCCAAGGTGTTAACACTTTCTTTCAGTTCAATTTCAACCTGAATATTTTCAGTAATGTTTAATACTTTTTGCCATGTTTTAAATCCTATGAAAGTGGCTTTTAAGGTTTGTAATCCTTTCACAGAAGTAGTAAAACTGAAATTTCCTTCTCCATCGGAACTGTCGCCATCGTATGTTCCCTCAATAAAAATATTTACCCCGGGCAACGGTTCGCCTTTATCGGTAACAGCTTTTCCGGTGATGCGGATTTGAGCCTGTAATACAAAAAACGAAACTGAAATAATAATTGTTAAAATTGTTTTCATGGTATTTAGTATTCAATATCAAATTCTGAATATGAATTTTAATGACTCAAAGTTGTGGTGAATTTGTGCTTTGAGAAAAAGAAGGTTGCTGAATTGTTGATTTTTGGGGATGAAATGTGAGTTTTTTTTTTTGGTGCGGTGGTTTTCAACTGCCGATTGAAGTTTGGATTTAACGCGGAGGTTTACTACCTTGAAAATCGCGTATGCAACCCCCGACACCCATGATGTTATTCTAATCCTAATTCTTTTTCAACGTAATATTCTCCAATCCAAACTCTTCCGTCAGGTTTTTTCCATTCTCCGGATTTTAATTTCGAGCCAGGGAATGAAAAAAAACATTTCACTTTCCCTGAAGGAATTGAAGTAAAATTGGATAGTTCGACATTTCTTGTCATTTTTTCACCGGGGCGCAATTTACAATACCAATTGTCCTGAACTTTGTCAAAAGATGTATGATTTACCTGGTCGGGAAAATAGTAAGTGTTGTCTTTCGAAAACCAAGTCCCGTTGGTTACATAGTGAAACCGTGAAGCGCCCATTTTATCAGGATCAAGCAAATAAATATTTTCCTTGTCGATGTTGGTAACCTGAAATGTGTATTCTATTGCAGTCTGGTTTATCTTTTTCACTCGCGTAAGTTCCACTTTAATACCTTCGCGCAACAAATTCGCTGAAATGAGCGCTTTTTTAAATTCATTTTGTTCTTCCATTTTTCCTGCAAAATGATGTCCCAACTTGCCAAAATGTATCACGTCGTTTGGATAAAAAAAATTGTCTGCAGGAATAATTGAAGGCATTTGAGGAAACGAAGACATATACAAAGGGAAAAAAACCCCAATAAACAGATGTTCGTCACCGGAAACTACAACAAAATTCCGTCCGGAGAATTTCTCTTTTTGCTTTTCGGTATTTAAATAAAAAGTATGCGACGACCAGTCATACAAAACAATTTCGTTACTTTTCACCCAGGGTTGGCTTTCAAGTTTCAACGAGTTCAGGTCAACATCCGAATCATAAACAGTGATTTGGCCTTCTTTAACAATGTAAATTTCAATGTCCGATTGCAAATTATTCCTGTAACTTTCAATGTCACCCAAACAGGAAGTTAAAAGCGCGATGACAAAAAAGTAAAAAATGGTTTTCATAAAAGTTGATTTATGAGTAGATGAAAATAATTGATTTTTGGTTGCGTTGTAAGGTTTTGGGACATGGACTTTACAAATTCCATGCTTTTTCATATCAAATAAGATTATGTGGTGATTTAAAAGCACTTTTTACATGAGTTATTTACATTTTCCCGTAAATGTTACTCTAAAACTTTTTGTTTTTGATGAAGAACGAAAGCAGTACATTTGCGAAAAACCATCAAAAATGACAAAAGAGGAACTGCTTGAAATGATTGTTTCCTGGGAAAATCTGCCTCACCTTATTTTGGCGATAACAAGTCATCCTGAAAAAATTTTGATGCTTTCCGAAATTGCATTTAACAGTAATCATCCAAAAAGCTGGCGGGCTGCCTGGATAATGGATAAAATTCATGAAAAAGCACCTGAATTGATAATACCATTAATTCCGCAAATGATTCGGCAAATAAAAACCGAACAAGATGAAGGTAAAAAACGACATTTTCTGAAATTAATCAGTATGGGAAACATTTCTCCTGAAGAGCAGGGCTTTATGTTCGATTATTGCTTAAAAATTTTTTTATCAGGGAAAGAACCGCTTGCAGTTCGGGTTCATGCAATGCAGATTTTATTTAATATTTCGGAAACTGAGTTTGCACTAAAGCCTGAAGTACTTGCAATTATTGAACATGAAATGGAATATGATTCTTCACCCGGTATAATATCGAGGGGAAAGAAACTGGCAAAAAAATTAGGAGAACAAATTCAGATTAAAGGTTGAAAAACAGGGTGATAAAAATTATACCGGCAATAAGAAAAAGAAGCAATACAAAGAACCCGAAAACACCAATGGTAAATCCTTTATTTATTTTTTGTTTTTTAGTTTCTAAAATTACCTGTTCAATTGCTTTAACCAATCTGGCAGGTGCTTTGTCGTTTTTAACCACATAATCCGCAGCGCCCAGTTTCATAATCGAAATGGCCACTTCAACATCATTTTGACCGCTCAGAAAAATAAAATCAATTTCAGGTTGGGTAAGTTTTACCTTTCTCATAATTTCCAAACCACTCATTCCCTCGCTTGAATAATCAAGAATAAAAATATCAGGATTTAAATGAAGGTGATTAATGCTTTCCTCACCAGTTTCAAACACCTTTATATTATCAAACTTTTTTGAATGTAAATACCCAATTATCAAATCTTTATAAATAGTGCTATTCTCTATTAAAAAGATTAAAGGATTCTTTGTTTTTTGCATAAACTTACATTTTTGATTCCATCAAACGTGTTGATAAATTAACAAAATATTTCTCAGAATTCAAATTCAAATATATTTAAAAAATTGGTGTCACTAATTATTAATTTAAAACCATCGAAATGTTGAAAATATTATATTGTTTAAATTAAATTTTTAGAAATTAAGCGTATTAAAAACATATTCAACTAAGTTTGCTGTTAAAACCTGATATTTTGAAATAACATGTTGCTTGCAATTGATATTGGAAATACCAACATTGTTTTTGGTATAAATAATAAAGGACAATGGCTCAACCACTGGAGGATACAAACTGACCCGTTAAAAATGGCCGATGAATACCGGGTAATTTTTAGCTCGTTACTGAGCGATGGGGAAATTCAAATAGCTGATATTAATCAAATTATTATCAGCAGCGTGGTTCCATCACTGGTTCATCCGTTTACCGAAATGCTTGCCAAATTGCTGCCTGCTGGTAGTATTATTTCGGTAGGGCCTGATATTTACCACAAACTACCGGTAAAAATTTTAAATCCTTATCAAATTGGTTCCGATCTTGTTTCTAACGCAGTTGCTGCGTATAATAAATTCGGAAAACTAACCATAATTATCGATTTTGGAACAGCGCTGACCTTCACTACCATTGGAAGAAATGCCGAGATCAGGGGTGTGGCAATTGCCCCCGGACTTCAAACAGCGGTTAGTGCGCTGGCCGGAAAAACAGCACAACTACCACAAATTCATTTAATACCGCCACCTTCTGTGTTTGGAGAAAATACAACACACGCAATTCAGTCGGGTGTTATTTTTGGCTTTAGCGGTTTGGTCGATTCAATTATTGAAAGAACCCAAAGCGAACTGGGAGAGAACCTTACAGTTGTAGCAACAGGGGGATTAAGTTCAATTATTGCCCCACTTACAAAAAACATTAAAATTATTGAACCAATGCTTACGCTGGATGGTTTATACTTAATTAATACGGTTGTGTTGAAATAAGCATTAATAAAGATTTGTTATATCTTTGAAAAATTTTTTTCCGCAAAAATGATTGATAAAAAGGGAAGCTTACTGGAAAAAATTGATAGTCCGGATGACTTGAAAAAACTTTCTTTAGAACAATTACCGGAGGTTTGCAAAGATCTAAGAAATTTTATAATTGATGAGTTGTCAATAAATCCTGGTCATTTTGGCGCAAGTTTAGGCGTTGTTGAATTAACTGTTGCTCTGCATTATGTATATAATGCACCTTACGACCAAATTATCTGGGATGTTGGGCATCAGGCCTACGGTCATAAAATATTAACAGGCCGAAGGGAAATTTTTAACACCAATCGTAAATTTAAAGGAATCAGCGGTTTCCCGAAAAGAGAAGAAAGTATCTACGATTCATTTGGGGTTGGGCATGCTTCAACTTCCATTTCGGCAGCGCTTGGAATGGCAGTGGCATCAAAATTAAAGAACGAAACCAAAAGAAAAGTAATTGCCGTAATTGGCGATGGAGCAATGACTGGCGGGATGGCCTTCGAGGCGTTGAACAATGCAGGCGAAAATAACTCCGACTTACTTGTCATTCTGAACGATAACAACATGGCCATTGACCCCAATGTTGGAGGAATTAACCGATACCTGCTCAATATTTCCAAGTCGGAGACCTATAACCGTTTTAAAAAAGATGTTTGGGAAGGACTTGGGAAATTGGACGGATTTGGGAAAAAGGCAAGAAGAATTCTTCAAAAAAATCAACATGCCTTGAAAAATCTGTTGCTGAAAGAAAACAATATATTTGAGGCATTGGATTTCAGGTACTTCGGGCCGATTGACGGGCATGACATAATTTACCTGACGGAAGTATTAAATGACTTGAAAAATTTGCCAGGTCCAAAATTACTGCACATTATTACTCAAAAAGGCAAAGGTTTCAAACTGGCCGAAATCAATCAGACCAAATATCATGCTCCTGGACTTTTTGACAAGGAAACCGGTGAAATTTATTCATGTGACTGTCCGATTGATAAAGCACCAAAATTTCAGAATGTATTTGGCGAAACACTGGTTGAACTGGCCGAATTAAACGAAAAGATTGTTGGAATTACTCCGGCTATGCCAACCGGATGTTCAATGAACCTTTTGTTTGCAAAAATGCCAAACCGTGCTTTCGACGTTGGAATTGCTGAACAACATGCAGTTACATTTTCCGCCGGATTGGCAACTCAGGGATTGGTACCGTTTTGCAACATCTATTCATCATTTATGCAGCGTGCCTACGATCAGGTTGTTCATGATGTTGCAATTCAAAAGCTTCCGGTAATTTTTTGTCTCGATCGCGGCGGTCTGGTAGGAGAAGATGGCCCGACACACCACGGTGTTTTTGACATTGCCTATATGAGATCAATTCCCAACATGATTGTGTCGGCCCCAATGGATGAAGTTGAATTACGCAACCTGATGTACACCGCACAATTACCTGAAAATAAACTTCCTTTTTCAATCAGGTATCCCCGTGGATGTGGCATTAAGCCAAACTGGAAAAAGCCATTCGAAAAAATTGAAATCGGGAAAGGCCGTAAACTTCACGATGGGAAAGATGTAGCCTTGTTAAGTATCGGTAAAGCTGGTATTTTTGCAAAGCGAGCGGTAAAAAGTCTTGAAAACAGGGATATTTCGGCAGCACACTACGATTTGCGTTTTGTAAAACCCATCGACACTGAAATGCTTGCCGAGGTTTTCGGTAATTTTAAATACATAGTTACCATTGAGGATGGTGTAATCCAGGGAGGATTTGGAAGCGCAGTACTTGAATTTATGGCCCAAAACAACTACTCAGCAACAATTAAACTTCTTGGTATCCCCGATAAGTTTATTGAACATGGCACTCCCGAAGACCTTTACAGGGAATGCGGCATTGATGTAAAAGGTATAACCAGCGCTGTTTTTGATTTGCTCGGCAAGTCCGGAATTAGTATGCACAAATCGTTGCACACACATTCAGAAATCTAAAATAACATCTTTTCGAGGGTCTCTTGAAATTCCTTTTGAAAATAATAAAGACTACAAAAGAGGGGTAAAAAATAATATTATTATCTTTCTTTCGTTTTCAAAAATTAAACAATAAACTA
>JBBIVS010000197.1:0-2239 GCA_037439605.1 Draconibacterium sp.
TTTCCCTGCCCCGGGAGGCCCAAATAAAACAAGATTTAGCATTTGCATTTTTTTAGTTGTTAATAACTGAATAAATATTTATCAAATTGCGGCCAAGACCTTTATAATCAAGTCCGTAGCCAACAATAAAATCGTTCGGAATTTCAAGGCCTACATAATCCAACTGTACATCTTTCTGCAGTGCATCGGGCTTTAAAAGCAAAGTGGCTATTTTTATTTCAGCAGGGTTTAATTTTTTTAACTGCTCCAGAATATTTTCAATGGTAATTCCGGTATCAACAATATCTTCCAAAATTACCACAGTCCTGCCTTTAATATTTTCGTTTAACCCAATCAAGTTCTTTACCTCTCCCGTTGATTTATCGCCCTGGTAAGATGCAAGTTTTACGAAAGTGATTTCGGATTCAATCAAATCAATTCTTTTAAACAGTTCGGCGGCAAACATAAACGATCCATTCAGGATACAAACAAAAAGCGGATTCTTACCTGCAAAATCGGCATTCATTTTTTCTGCCATTTTTTCAACAACCCCTCTTAATTTTTCATACGGAATGTACAATTCAAATGTTTTTTCGTGGATTTTTACCTGCTTCATTGATTAAAATTTTGATTTTTTAATGTTCCTAAATTGCTGTATTTTCGTGTAGTTAAAAAATAAAGGCACAAATAAACGAAACTATTCGGTTAACTGAAAATTAAAAATAGAAAACATGAATCTAAAAGTAAGTTTATTATGGGCAGCACTTCCGATTTAAAAGTAATGGAAAAAGCTGCCCAACTATTTGAAGAGTTTGAAATATCGTTTGAAATAAATGCGCTTTCGGCGCACCGCACACCCGAAGAAGTTGAAGTTTTTGCAAAAGGCGCCAAAGACCGCGGCATAAAAGTGTTAATTGCCGGCGCCTGAATGACCGCCCAATTGCCCGGAGTAATCGCGGCGATGACACCGCTTCCTGTAATTGGAGTCCCGAACAATGCCAGTCTTTCGGGGTTCGGTTCAACCCGGCCATTTTGCAAATACCCCCGGGAATACTGGTTGCAACGGTAGCAGTTGACGGCGCGCTGAATGCAGCAATTTTTGCAGTTCAAATAATGGCAACCGGTGATGATGTATTGATGCAGAAAATGATTGAATACAAACAAAAATTAAAACAGAAAATTGTGCAGGCCAACAAAGAGTTATCGCAGGTGAAGTATAATTTTAAGACAAATTGATTTCGCTTTGAAATATTTAAGTATTTTAGGAGAGGTGTATTTTAAAAGTACCCCTCTTTTAATTTCAGTATGAAAAAGCCCTTAATAACTGTGCTGATTTTTTTTGTTGGAATCCTCAAACTTATAAGTGCCGAAAACCACCCCTCCGGGGCGCGGGCGCTTGCACTTTCAAATGCTTTTATTTCCGTTTCAGATACATGGAGTACTTTTCATAATCAGGCAGGGCTGGCCGGATTGGAAAGTTTTTCTGCAGGAGTTTTTTATGAATCGCGTTTCATGGTCGATGAACTTTCGCATGTTGCCGCTTCAATGGCGTTACCAATTAAATCCGGGACTTTCGGTTTCAGTTTTTCACAATTCGGAAAAGGAAACTACAAAGAGCATAAATTGGGAATAGCCTTTGCCAAATCGCTGGCAAAGAAAATCACCGCTGCTGTTCAGCTCGATTATTTTTCACAACTTTTCCCGGAGAATGAAAAAGCAAGTGGATTTGCAACTTTTGAAGCAGGTGTTGTTTATTCAGCAACCAACGAACTGATTCTGGGAGCGCATATTTTTAATCCTATCCAGGGTGGTATAAAAACTTTGGAAGGAGTTCAGAAAATGCCCGTTGTATTCAGGATTGGAGGCCATTATCAATTCCCCAAAATGGTGCTGCTGATTGTTGAAACCGAGAAAAACTTTGAAAATCCAATTCTCTTCAAAACAGGCCTTGAATTTTCACCGGTCAAAAACCTTGCACTGCGGTTCGGAGTTTCGGGGAAACCAGTCAGTTACACTGCAGGAATTGGTTTTCAAACAGGTAAAACAGTAACCGATATAGGTTTTAGTTATCACGGAAACCTGGGCCTCACTCCATCGGTTTCAATCCAGTTTAATTTATGAAGAAGATTGTACGCAAAATATTGTTTGTATTATTTTGGGCTATTCCCTTTATGTCAGCAGCGCAGGAAGAATCTGATCCTGTAAGAATCATCGAATCGATCATTGAATCTCACATCGATAAAATTGACGAGCAAACCGA
>JBBIVS010000197.1:2271-6865 GCA_037439605.1 Draconibacterium sp.
CGCCGAAAATCCAATCAATATAAATGCAACATCAGCGGCAGAACTTTCGAGGCTGTATGTTTTAAACGATTTGCAAATCAACAAACTGCTCGAATATTTAAAAAATTACGGCCCGGCTTATTCCATTTTCGAGTTGAATACAATTGACGGTTTCACCCCCGATTTATTAATAAAAATGGAACCCTTTGTCTGGTTCGGCCCCAGCGAAGAAGCAAAAAAGTTGGGCGATGCATTTAAATACGGTAAAAATCAGCTTTTATTGCGAACGTTTGGAACGGCGCAGGAAGCAAAGGGTTACCATCCCAATAAAGATGGCGTAACACCATACGAGGGCAATCAATACCGATATTACACACGTTACAGGTACGAAGCGCGCGACCAGTTTTCGGCAGGTTTTACAGCTGAAAAAGATCCCGGCGAGTCGTTTTTTACCGGATCGAACAAACAGGGATTCGACTTTTATTCAGCCCATGTTTCGATGAATATCAATAAAACTTTTGAAAATATTTCGGTTGGCGATTTTCTTGCCCGTGCCGGGCAGGGACTGGTTTTGTGGCAAGGTTACACTTCCGGAAAATCGGAGAATGTGCTTGAAATATCAAAAACCAACCAGGGAATCCGTCCGTCAACTGCGGTCGATGAAAACCTGTTTTTCAGGGGAGCAGCCACAACCCTTAAATTTGGGAAAGCCAAACTAAGTCTTTTCTATTCGCAAAAAAATGATGACGGAAATCTGGCTGGTACCGATTCAACCGCACAGTTTATCACCAGTTTGCAAACATCGGGATATCACCGCACCAAAAGCGAGATTGAAGACAAAAATGCAGTTAGGAATACCAATTATGGTGGTCTTTTTTCATGGAATTTCAGCAACCTGAAAATTGGGGCGACTTTGGTTCTTCAGCAGTTAAACCTGCCACTTATTCCTGCCAGCCAATTGTATAATCAATACAGGTTTTGCGGCACTGAAAACATCACTGGTGGCATCGATTACAGTTTCAACAAAGGCAAATATCAGTTGTTTGGCGAGGGCGCCGTTTCAAAATCGAAAGGAATGGCATTTGTACATGGGGCAATTATCAATCTGAACGACCAGTTGAGTTTCTCTGCTTTACTGCGACATTTTGATAAAAATTACCAGTCGCTCTGGGCAAACACATTTTCCGAAGGAAGTAATATCAACAACGAATCGGGATTGTATTTTGGCACTAAAGTATTACCGGTTAAATTTGTTACTTTATCTGCCTATTCCGATTATTATAGCTCCCGGTGGCTAAATTATTCAACTGCAGCGCCTTCATCAGGCTGGGATGTTCTGGCACAGGCAGATGTTGTACTATCAAAAAAATCAGAATTTTACATCCGTTTCAAAAACGAAGAAAAAGAGGTGAAGTTTACTCAAAATGAAAGATATGTTAATCTGCCCGAAATAACCCAAAAATTACGGTTGCACTATTATTACAAACCCAACGAAAAACTCATCCTGAAAACCCGAATTGAACATGTTTTCTATACAGGCCTGGAAAAAGAATATGGAATAATGATTTTTCAGGATATTCAATACATTCCATCAAAAATACCTTTGAAAATTTCGGCACGGGTCGCCTGGTTCAATACCGACAGCTACAATTCGCGCATTTATGCCTATGAAAACGATTTGCTTTATACTTTTTCAATTCCGGCATACTCCGGAAGTGGTTTCCGTACTTATTTGAACCTGAATTACAAAATCGCCAAAAACATCGACTGCTGGTTTAAAATCGGCAATACACACTGGAATGATCGTGAGGTAATCAGTTCGGGCTATAACGAAATTCAGGGGAACAACAAAACCGAGTTAAAATTTCAGTTGAGATTGAAAATATAAATATGAATTCATTACTTTGCCACGTTTTTTAAAAACACAAAAATGTCAAATATACCGCATCTTAATTTTGATGACATCAGGCCATACACTGATAAAGAGGTGAAATCGAAAATTGCCTTAATGCTGAAAGACCCTGTTTTCGACGAGGTGCTTGCACATGTTTTTAAATTCAGGCCGGTGGTTGAAATGGTAAAATTGCAACTGCGAATGATAAGAAACATCAAGCAGTTGCAGGGAACATTTGTTTACGATTTGCTCCGGACGGTGATTAACAAATCATCGAATGGATTAAGCTGTTCGGGCATCGAAAACCTCGATAAAAAGAAACCCTACCTTTTTATTTCGAATCATCGCGACATTGTGCTGGATGCTGCATTGTTAAATTACCTGATTTTTGAAAAGGGGATGAATACAACATTGATTGCCATCGGGAATAATTTAATGTTATACAATTGGATTGAACATGCAGTAAAACTTAACAGGGCATTTATAATCAAGCGTAATTTACCACCCCGCGAACTAATGGAAGCATCGCTTAAAGTTTCGCATTTTATCCGCAAATCAATTATCGAAGATAAACTTTCGGTTTGGATTGCCCAACGCGAAGGACGCACAAAAGATGGTAACGACAAAACTCAGGTTGCTGTTCTGAAGATGCTGAACATGAGCAACACTAAAAGCATTTCGGAAGGCTATCGAGAAATGAATATTGTTCCGGTTGCCATTTCGTACGAAATTGAGCCCTGCGGACTGGCCAAAATAAAAGAACTGATAAAAAGGGAACATTACGGCCAGATGAAAACAAGTAAAGACGATTTGAAAAGCATGTCGATGGGAATGTTTAACCCAAAGGGCAGAATGCGTTTCTCATTTGGGAAACCTATTGAAATTGAATTGGAAAATGGAAACCAAAAGTCGAAAGAACTTCAAAACAAAATTGCCCAGGAGATTGCCGAGAAAATTGACCACCAGATTTATTCCAATTATAAACTTTGGCCCAACAATTATATCGCCTACGATATGTTAATGCAGGAGCATCGTTTTAAAAGTAAATATACACATGCTGAAGCAAAAAAATTTGAAATTATGGTCGAACAGGCCATGGTAAATATCGATTTCCCGATTATTGATATACAGGAAAGATTTTTAAGACTTTATGCCAACCCGGTAATCAACAAACTGAAAACCAACAAAATTTAAATGAACTCAGTAATCTGGGACTGGAATGGCACTTTGCTCAACGATATTGAACTTTGCATCAGTTCAATAAACTCGTTGCTCAGGGAGAGAAATCTTTCCCAAATTAATTCAAAAACATACAAGGAGGTTTTTTCGTTTCCGGTTCAGGAGTATTACAAAGCCCTGGGGTTCGACTTCGAAAAAGAGGATTTTTCAATTCCTGCACACCAGTACATAAATTTGTATTACGCCGGATTCGATAGTTGTTCGCTCCAAAAATATTCGGTTAAAGTCCTTACCCGTTTCAGGGAAATGGGGATAAGGCAATTCGTGCTTTCGGCAATGGAACATCAAATGCTCGTGAAAACACTCGAATTAAAAGGCATTTCGCATTTTTTTGAAGGTGTTGCCGGGCTTAGGGATCATTTCGCCGTTTCAAAAATTGATGCAGGGAAACAACTAATTGACGATTTTGGAATCGACCGTGAAAAAACCTGGATGATTGGCGATACCACCCACGATTTTGAAGTGGCGCAGCAATTGGGAATAAAGTGCATTTTAATTGCCGATGGGCATCAAACACAGGAAAGACTGATGCAAACCGGAGAAATTGTCATTAGCAGTTTACGGGAACTTTCAGCTTGTAATATTTTTGAAATTTAAGAAACTGTTTTGAATTTATTTTCAATTAACCCAACATGAATCTTTTATGTGATTTTAGTGATATTCTGAAATTCAAAAATATTTAAGATGAATTCGTTTGAAAACTGGATTTTACAGTTTGAAATTTATTTGTCGTTTGATTTTTGATTTTGAGATTTTCTTTATTGACAAAAAGAGCGACAAAGCAACCTGATTGTCAATCTATCACTAAAATATGTCCCTCTGTTTGATATCTTTAATAAATAATTGCAAATTCACTTTTCCCCTGTATTCATTTTCGGCAATCGAATAACAAATATCGAAGGGGGAACCCGAGGTTATCAATTCGTAGGCTTGCGACTGGTTAAATGCAATACCTGCAAAAATTCCCGAATTTACATCGGGCTCCACCAAATCGAGTTTCAGGTGTTCCTGGTTTTTACCGACAAGCCGGCTTGTACCTGCATCGTAAACATCTTCGGTTACAAAAACCGGCGACATGTTATGCGGCCCAAAGGGTGCAAATTGTTTCAGAATTCGGTAAAACCGCGGCGTTATTTCGCTGAGCGTAATTTTCGCATCAATTTCAATGGTTTGGGTTTGCTGCAAATTGGTAATCTGGCTTGTAACAATTTCCTCAAAACGCTTCCTGAATGCCGGAATATTTTCGATTTTTAAAGTTAGTCCGGCAGCATACATGTGCCCCCCGTACGATTCGAGCAAATCGCTGCATTTACCAATAGCTTCATACAAATCGAAATCGCGCACCGAGCGGGCAGAACCTGTTGCCAGTCCGTTTGGTTCGGTTAAAATAATCGAAGGCCGGTAATATTGTTCGGTTATGCGCGAGGCAACAATACCAACCACGCCCTTGTGCCAGTCGCGGTTGTACAAAACAGTGCTGTT
>JBBIVS010000198.1:0-846 GCA_037439605.1 Draconibacterium sp.
CAGTGGCGCCATGTTGGGAATGGTCCTTTCAGCAAATTTAATTCAGCTTTTTATTTTTTGGGAATTTACCACTGTACTCTCTTTTTTCCTGATCAGCTTTTTTCATGAAAAAGAAGTTGCGCGGAAAGCCGCTTTTCAATCTCTTGTGATAACATTCTTTGGAGGGCTTGGCCTTTTGGCGGGAATACTTTTGATTGGCAGTGTGGTTGACAGTTATTCGATTACTGATTGGGTTGCAGGTTCTGAAAAAATAAAAGTTAGCAATTTGTATTTGCCGGGATTGCTTTTGATTTTGCTCGGGGTTATTACCAAATCGGCGCAATTCCCGTTTCATTTCTGGCTTCCCGGAGCCATGCAGGCGCCAGCGCCCGTAAGCGCTTACCTGCACTCGGCGACCATGGTTAAAGCAGGTGTTTTTCTGTTGGCAAGGTTAAGTCCCTCACTCGGAGGAACTGCTGAATGGACTTTTATCATTCCGCTGTTTGGGGTTGTTACCATGTTAATTGGATCTTATTTTGCCGTTACCCAAACCGATTTAAAAGCCATTTTGGCCTACACAACCATTAACGCGCTTGGAATACTGGTGCTGCTCATTGGAATCGACACTAAACTTTCGATAAAAGCTGCAGTTTTGTTCCTGTTTATTCACGCGTTTTACAAAGCATCTCTTTTCATGATAGCCGGTTTTATTGAAAAGAAAACCGGAACCCGGGACCTTAACGAACTGGGTGGATTAATAAAATCATTCCCCATAACTTTTGGAATTGCTTTGCTGGCATTGCTTTCGATGGCAGGATTGCCGCCGATGCTCGGCTTTTTGGGGAAGGAACTGATTTATGAAGCCAA
>JBBIVS010000198.1:857-6555 GCA_037439605.1 Draconibacterium sp.
TGCAATCACCCGGTTTTGGGTCACTCATTTTTATTTTTGGCGTAATTTCCAATATATTAATGTTTGCAGTTTCCATGCGGGTGCTTTTTAAGGTATTTCTTGAAAAACCAAAAAACATTTACACCGTTTCAAAAATCAAAAATGTGATGTTTGTGTTGGGGCCGGGATTGCTGGTTTTAGTCAGCCTTATTTTTGGAATTTCACCGGGAATTCTTGGCAAATGGATTGTTGAACCTGCGATGAGTGTGATTTATGCCAAACCCGTTAAAGTTGAACTCAAACTCTGGCACGGTTTCAATCTGGTGCTTTTATTAAGCATGGCCACGGTTGCGGTTGGCGCATTGCTTTCATACATTCTGATTAAAAAAGTTTGGGTTGAGGAAAAGTGGCGAAAAGTTAACACGATAATTTTCCCTGTGCGGTTTCCGGAGGTATTCTCCATTATGCTTGAAAAATTTGTTGCCATTTCAGCCAGCAAAACCAAGGTGCTGCAACACGGTTACCACCGGTATTATATTCTCACAATTATTTTGTTTACAGCGGCTTTGCTTTGGTTGCAACTATATTTTACACGGGGCTGGCATTTGGGAACTGCAATTACTTTTCAGCCATTTTACATTTCAGGTTTGGTGCTGATTATTATTCTTGCAACATTGTTTACCGTACTTACCCGTTCGCGGATTGCAGCCATTATTGCCATGGGTGTTATGGGTTACGGCCTGGCACTGATTTTTCTGTATTACAGTGCGGTTGACCTGGCAATCACTCAAATTCTGGCCGAAACGCTCACGGTTGTTATGTTCATGCTCATTTTGCAACGGTTGCCTGTTTTTGCCAAACTTTCGGCGACTTTATCGTGGCTTCCGTTTTTGGCAGCGCGATGACAGTAGTGGCGTTAAAAGCCATCAATGTCGATTTTAATAATCCCATTTCGGAGTATTTTATGGCCAACAGTTACGATAAGGCTTTTGGTAAAAATGTTGTTAATGTTATTCTTGTCGATTTCAGGGCACTCGACACTTTGGGAGAAGTAACTGTTTTGGCAGTGGCGGCGCTTGGTGTTGCAGCATTATTAACTTTAAAAAAGCCAAAAACATGAATTCAGTAATTCTGCAAATTGCTTCGAAATATGTACGGTGGCTGCTGGTAATTTTTTCGGTCATCATTTTGCTTCGCGGCCACAATTATCCGGGCGGCGGGTTTATTGGCGGATTACTTGCAGGGCTTTCACTGGCTTACAAAGGCTTTGCCTTTACTCCAGAAATTCTGAAAAAAGAGATAAAAATTAAACCCGAAGGTTATATCGGGCTTGGATTGTTCCTTGTTTTTATCAGCATCTGGCCCGGCGTGTTTTTAAAAACTGCTTTAATGGAAGGTGTTTGGTTTACCATTCCAATCCCTTTTTCTGAAGGATTTAAGTTTGGCACACCTTTTCTGTTCGACATCGGTGTTTTCTTTACGGTAATCGTAGTTACTGTGTTGTTTTTGTTTTCATTAACCCACGAAAAAACATGGAAATAATATTGGCAATACTGGTTGGCGTTTTATACACGGCGGGCGTATACATGCTGCTGCGAAGGAGTATTCTGAAATTTATCATCGGTATTATTTTTATGAGCAATGCCACTAACCTGCTTGTTTTTCTCTCGGCAGGTCTTATCCCCGGAAGTCCGGCATTTGTCGATGGTACAACAACCAACACAGCACATTTGGCCGACCCGTTGCCACAGGCGCTGGTTTTAACTGCCATCGTAATCGGGCTTGGAATGGTTGTGTTTATACTTGCGCTCAAATACAAGTTTTTTGAAGTAACAGGAACCGATGATTTGGACCAGTTAAAACAAACAGATTCACAAAAATGACCATAGTTGCACTACCCATATTGATTCCGTTCGCTCTGGCCATCAGTCTGCTGGTTTTCCGAACGCCAAAAACCTGCCGCTGGGTTGGGCCGCTTGGGAGTTTGGCCATTTTTGTGGTTTCGCTGATGCTTTTTTCCCGCTTAAAAACCGACGGCATTTTAACGCTGAATGTGGGCGGTTGGGATGCGCCTTTTGGCATTGTACTGGTTGTGGATTACCTAAGTGCGCTGATGCTGATGGTTTCATCGCTCATTCTGATTGCCGTTTCGTTGTTTGCTATCCGGTTTTTGCCTGATGATATTCCGTTGCCCCATTTTTACTTTATCTTTTTCACCCTTACGATGGGAATGAATGGCGCATTCATTACCGGCGATGCATTCAACCTGTATGTATGGTTCGAAGTGATGCTCATTTCGTCATTCGTTTTGATTACGATGGGCAAAAAAAAGGAACAACTGGAAGGAGGAATAAAATATCTCGCCCTCAACCTGTTGGGTTCGTTGCTGTTTCTGGCCGGACTTGGTTTGCTCTATGGAAAAACAGGAACGCTCAACATGGCCCACTTAGCCGAAATCCTTAAAAACGATGACCAGGCCCTGTTGATGAACACTTCTGCGATTTTGTTTTTTGTGGCGTTTGGTATCAAAGCGGCTGTTTTTCCTCTGTTTTTCTGGTTGCCCTCATCATATCACACTCCCAATATTACCATAACCTCACTGTTTGCAGGACTGCTTACAAAAGTTGGTGTTTACACGTTAATCAGGTTTTTTACACTCTTTTTTGTGCACGACCAGCAATTCTGGCATAATTTGTTGCTGATAGTTGCGGGGCTGACTATGGTAACCGGTGGAATGGCAGCAGCATCATATTACGAAACGCGGAGGATTCTTTCGTATCACATCATCAGCCAGATTGGTTACATGATTATGGGATTGGGTATTTTTACACCTTTGTCTATTGCCGGTGCGGTATTTTTTACCCTGCATAATATGATTGCCAAAACGGGCGCTTTCCTTTCCTCGGGGATGATTGCCAAAATCAAAGGTACTTACCATCTGAAAGAAGTGGGTGGATTGTACAAGCAAAACCCGTTGCTTGCGGTGTTGTTTATTGTTCCGGCTTTCGCACTGGCCGGTATTCCGCCTTTATCAGGGTTTTTTGCCAAGTTTATGCTGATTAAAGCGGGGATTGAAAGCGGAAGTTACATTATTACTGCCGTTGCACTAATGACCGGGATTTTAACCCTGTATTCCATGATTAAAATATGGAACGAGGCATTTCTGAAAAAACAACGAGAAAATATTGAAAAACAGGAATTAATCAAATTGAATTGGAGTGACTATGTGCCCCTGGCAATTCTTGCAACGGCATCAGTTTTGATGGGAATTTTTGCCGCAACCATTTTTACTTATACCATGGACGCCGCCAACCAACTGATTGATCAGGCAAATTACATCGATACCGTTTTAAGAAACAGAGCACAATGAAAACATTACAGTTGATATATTTAATTCCCGAGTTTACCCTGTTTTATCTTTCAAAACTGGTACAATCCAATTTTTATATGGCGTATATCATTTTATCGCCAAAAATGAAAACTCAACCCGGGTTTATCGAGTTCCCGCTCAAGATAAAATCTTCCGCAGGTTTGCTGTTGTTCAGCAACCTGATGTCGATGACACCAGGAACGTTAAGCGCAGATATTGCCAGCGACAGAAAAACATTGCTTATACATGCTTTAATGTTAGACGATTACCAAAAAAACATGGAAGAAATCGAAAGTATTCAGAAACGCATTTTAAGAATAACGTATTAAAGAATGACAGAAACTGTACCCATTATTGTTTTATACATTGCTTTTGCATTTTTAATGACAGCAATGGTTATTACGCTGGTCAGGCTTTTAAAAGGGCCTTCAGTTAACGACCGCATTGCAGCCATGGACCTGATTGCGTCCATAATCATGGGTGTAATACTTGTGTATGCGGTATTAATTAACAATGCGATGTATTTTGATATTCCATTGATTATTTCACTGATTTCCTTCATCGGAACAATAGCAGTTTCAACCTATTTAAAACAAAAACATGGTTAAGATCATCATTTCAATATTGATTCTATTGGGCTCCTTTTTTATTTTGGTTGCAGCCATCGGGATATTGCGCTTTAAAAATTTATACGGCCGGTTACACGCAACCACAAAAGCCACCTCGTTTGGATTATTGCTTTTACTGGTCGGGGTCAGCCTCTTTTTCAACATTTTCCCGGTTTATATAAAAGCATTGCTGATTATCATCTTTATTTATCTAACTGCTCCCCTCGCAGCCCATTCAATTTCAAAATCATTTACAGGTGATGGCGAAAATTCTGAAAACACGACAGAAAACAAGTAATACAACGTCTTTTATGATGAAAGAATACCCCTTTTTTGTTATATTTATGAACTATTAAAAACAGAAAAAATGAAACTATTACAAAAAATATTGGTGCCGGTCGATTTTGGGCAGGCTTCGCTGAAAGCGTTTGATACCGCAGTAATGTTTTCAGGGCATTTTCTTTCTGAGATTACCCTGCTGCATGTAATTCCATCTGATAAAGTTTCAGAGGAAACTGAAAAACTGATTATGAAAAACATTCGTTCAGAAATGAAAAAAATGCTGGATGAATCGTTTTTTGAAAATGTGAAATCGGTGGAAACGTTTATTGAAAAAGGAAATCCGGTGGAACGTATAACAGAAATTGCAGAAAACAGGGAAATGAACCTGATTATCATGGGAGAAGGAAATCATTCGGAAAACGAACATTTTAAACTGGGTTCCACCACCGAGAGAATAATGCAAAAAAACAAGGTTCCGCTGATGGTGGTAAAAAACGAACCGGTAAAACAATTAAAGAAAATTATTTGCCCGGTCGATTTTTCTGAATCTTCAAAAAGGGCATTATCCAATGCCATATTTTTAAGCAACAGGTTTGGCGCAGAACTTACCATCCTGAATGTATTAATGCCTCTCGAAGTTTATTCGTACTGGATTGATGCGGACAATAAAAAAGAAAATCAACTTCAGCTTCAGCAACAAAAAACAGAATTTGACCATTACCTGAAAAGTTTTCACATCAATAAACATTTACATCAGGTTAAAATCGCACAGGGTGAACCAGAAGAAGAGATTCTGAAGGAAATCAAAAAGCAGGAGACCGATTTATTGATTATGGGAACAACCGGAAAAACAGGGCTTAGCAGGATTTTGCTCGGCAGTGTTACTGAAAAAGTAACCCGCGAAGTTCCCTGTAACTTCATTATCACAAGCGAGGCTGAGATTTCGAATGAAATTTTTGAAAGTAACCTGAAAACCATTGAATCGCTGATTGTTGCAGCAAGAAACCATTTTAACAATGGCGAAACTGAAAAGGCCATCGAAAAATACAGTCACGCGCTAAGTCACCACCCGGACAACGTTCCGTCGCTGATAGGCCTTGTAAAATGTTATAAAACAAAAAGCCAATCTTTTCAGGGGATACGCCCGTAAGGTTATCGACCGTGTTTGGGGTGCTGAATTCAACAATTTACATGATTTATTATCTTAAAATTCAGTGGGTTATGTTTAAAATTATTTATGTTTTTTCACTTTTTTTCATGTCAATCATGGCTTTTTCGCAGCAAAATAAACCAGATAGCGAAATCCTGTTGCTTATCCGCGCCGATGATATTGGTTCATTTCACGCGGCCAACGTGGCCTGTATCGAATCGTACAAAAATGGAATTGCCCGCTCGGTGGAGTTGATGGCGCCCTGTGCCTGGTTCCCGGAAGCAGTAAAAATGCTGGCCGAAAACCCGG
>JBBIVS010000198.1:6573-6814 GCA_037439605.1 Draconibacterium sp.
CACTGACCAGCGAATGGAGCAACGTAAAATGGCGGCCACTCACCCACTGCCCCAGTTTGGTTGACAAAGACGGCTACTTTTTTCCGATGGTTTGGAAAAACGACAATTTCCCGCCAAACAGCTCAATATCAGAAGCAAATTGGAAAATTGAGGAAGTTGAACAGGAACTTCGTGCCCAGATTGAAGTGTCGATGAAATATGTTCCGCAAATTTCGCACCTCAGCAACCACATGGGTTTTAC
>JBBIVS010000199.1:0-5492 GCA_037439605.1 Draconibacterium sp.
TGTAGCTCATTTCGGCTTTATTTTTGGCAGTGTCATTTTCGGTATCGCGGGCAATCATATCGTAATTCAGGTTGAGTACAATATTCATTTTTTTCTTCAAGGCTTCCTGAACAAAATATTTCGAGCCAAACAAACCTTTTTCTTCACCTGTCCAGGCTGCAAAAATGATTGATTTTTCAGGTTTTTTGCCGGTTGCCATAAACGCTTTGGCGATGGTCATAACCCCAACTGTTCCGGAAGCATTGTCATCGGCGCCATTCCAAATGTAACCATCGTATTTCCCAACATGGTCATAATGACCGCCAACCACAATAAGTTCGTCTTTCTTTTCGCCTTCAATGTAACCAAGCACATTTCGGGCTTTTACAATTTCCGATTTTACGGTGGTATTAAAAGCAATCATTTTCCCGGAAAGATCTTTCGAAGCAGGAACCATTTTTTCTGCAACTGTTTTTTCGAATTCAGTAAAGTTTACCCCTGTTCCCGAAATGATTTCGTTGGCCAACCTCGGTGTGATTGTAAAAGTTGGGATATTGGCAATTAAGGTATCAGCAGGCATTACCATTGATATATCGTAATATGAAGACAGCGGTTTATCGGCTTCGTAGTGAGCGCCTTTTACAGGGTAAATCCGGTTTTGCGCCCACGACAACATTGGATTCAAATCAGGGGTAACCTGAATAATTGCAATAACTCCGGCCTTTCCCAAAAGTTCAGCTTTATTGCGTTCCATCGAAAAAAGAGCACGACGACCTTCTGGAGCAAACTTTTTGTATGCTACCGAAGCAGTGTCTTTATGACCCGGAAAACCGGCAAGAACAACTGCAATTTTTCCTTTCAGGTTCATATTTTTCAGGTCGTCGTATCCTTTTTCCTTATTCTGAAAACCATAACCCACAAAAATAACAGGTGCTTTAGCCGACTGTCCAACCACTCCTGTGCGAACGTTAAAATCGGTTTTATACCCAAAATTCACCGACTTTTCACTGTTCAAACCTGTCGAAATAACAGAAAAACTTTGTTCTTCGCCAGGCTCGTATTGTATGAGACTGAAATTCTGAAAATAACTTTTCCCGCTTTGAGGGCGCATCCCAGCCATCATATCGCGCCTTGAAAGTGTTGTAACCAACTCATCACCAAAAGGCTTTATACCATAAACCTGAAACATTGAAGCGATATAATCACCTGAAATGTATTCACCCTTTGTCCCAACTGCACGGCCTTCGGTCCAGTCGGACGCAAGAAATTCCATCTGTCCTCTCACAGCACCGGTGGTAATTGCTGCCAGTCCCCTCTCTGCTTCACTTTGAGCAAATGCAGTAATCCCTGCCAAACACAGGGTTAACATTAAAAATTGTTTTTTCATGAATTGAATATGTATTAATTTAAAATATTTGTAACGAATAAACTGTTGGTTTAGATGTGTAATAATAACCATTTCATTCATAAATCCAACAAATTAAAAACTTATTTTCATGATAAATTAAATCGCCTTGCATTTTGACTTAACAGAAATCAAAATCAACAGATCATTTTAAAATTTATTCAAAACAAACGGTAACCATTATGATAATCTGAAGTATAAAAGTTTACAAAAGGATTATTCTGAAAAAACCGGAAACTTAATACTTATTGCCATGAATACTGAAAAACTCATACAGATTTGCGGTTCAATTATCAAAGAAGAATCAATTGTTCCGATTACAGCAAATATTATGGAACACACCTGTGTTGCAGAAGCGAACCTGCCCTACTCGAATTATTATGGGGTTGCACCTTTTAATATGCCTACCAAACCAAATTCGCTTTTCCTGTTTACCGATCATTACTACACCCTTGAGGAGGCGCACCGGTATGCCCAATTTATTGATTTGTGCTGCATGCAAACTCTAAACATTGCAGTTTCGGTACTTGAATTTACCGATGGGCAATATCCGGCAATCAGAATCAAAAATTTTCCGGATTATAAAATGATTTATAAGCTACAAGTGTGTTTTGCTGAACAGGGAGTTCAGTTTGCAAGAAAAGTACATGTTGAAAACAAGGCAGTTATAAGGATCAACAAATGTTTCAGCCTTGAAAAAATTGATGAAAACATTTACCTCGACCACCTCCAGGAAAAGACAGCTTACATAGCGCTTCCGAAATTAATTAAACAAGAAAAATATCTTGAAGCCATCGCCGATATCAGGAACAACACCACTTGCGCAATGTTCGATTCAGCAAGAGGGGCCATGTTCCTCGACTCAAAAATTACAGACATTATCAGAATTTATTCAGGACAACTGGACATTAATCTTTTAAAGTGTATCCAAAAAGGGTTTGAAAAAGTGATTTAAACAGGATTTCGGGTTCAGGGTTCAAAGTTTGTCCTTTCATAAATATTGGTGACAGAAAAGGGTAAACTGACAACCTTGATGTTAATAACTCATTTTACTTTTTTGTTCTTCTTGTTGTATCTTCAATCTGCCGGGATTGCGAATAATAATTAAATATTTTGATTTGCAGTTGTTTACAGATTATTTTTGCACATTAAATTTGATATTTCCGGATGTCCGCCAACCGATGAAAAATTGCCATTTATTTTGTTTTTGTAAATACTATGATTAGTTCCCTCTCGCACAAGTTCACAACCATGTTCTTTCAGATGTTTTAAAAATTCCGTACGCTTCATGAAACAAAATTGAGCTTTCTTCTGATTTTCTGTCTTCCCTTGTATGAATTAATATTTTCTTTACGTTTATAATCTAAAACTAACTGCAACGCGTCCAGTAAATTATCCTTTAATTTTTCAGCTGTAAATTCCATTTTTTTCATATTGAAAATAGTTTGCATTCAAAGTTAAAAAATTGATGTTCATTTTTTAGTTTTAAAAGTTTGTATTTTTGAAAACTTATTCATTAATAAAAAAATCTATGAATTCATCTCGCCGCTCTTTTCTTCAAAAATCAGCCTTTGCAGTTGCAGGGGGCAGTTTAGCCATTTCGTGCGCTTCACAAAAAAAGGAAAATCAATTGGTTAAAAAAGAAACCCGCAGAAACCGGATTGGCGTTTCAACCTATTCATTCTGGCAGTTTAACGGGCCAAAGGAAAACTCGCCCATTGAAGACTGCATTGAAAAAGCGGCAGAAATGGGATTTGACGGTATCGAATTTTTGCTGATGCAAATGGAATCGACTGAAAACAGTTACCTGCAAAAGCTGAAACGGCAGGCTTTTCAAGCGGGGCTCGATATCATGGGATTTTCGACCCACCAGGGATTTGTTTTCCCCGTTAAAGAAAGACGTGATGAAGAGATAAAAAAGACCATTGGACAAATTGAAACTGCATACCAGCTGGGGATTCCAACCATGCGGCTGAACACCGGGCGCTGGGGTACCACAAAATCGTTCGACGATTTGATGGCCAATAAGGGAATTGAGCCCATTCTGGAGGGCTACACCGATGATGAAGGGTTTAAATGGGTGATTGACGCCATTGAACAATGTCTTCCAACGGCAGAAAAGTGTGGTGTGGTTTTGGGGCTTGAAAACCACTGGGGACTGGGACGCACTGCAGAAGGCGTGTTGCGCATTGTTGATGCAGTTGATTCACCGTGGCTGCAGGTAACTGCCGACACCGGCAATTTTCTGGAACGGCAATACGAACAACTGGAAATGCTTGCGCCAAAAACATTCCTGATTCAAGCCAAAACCTATTTCGGCGGTGGCAAATGGTACACGCTCGATATTGATTACAACCGTGTGGCCGAAATATTCAGAAAAGTAAATTACCGGGGTTATGTTTCTGTTGAATTTGAAGGAAAAGCCGACCCTATGGAAGCCGTTCCCCAAAGTCTTAAAACGATTCGGGATGCCTTTACCTGGGAAATTTAAACAACTATTTCTTTAAAGCTTCATCAATTTCCTTTAAACGGTTTTTTACATCTGCATTATCTGGCCGTAATACAAGTGCCTTTTTGTACCAGAAACGGGCTACATTGTAATTCTTAGCCTCAAAAGCCGCAGCGCCTTTTTGAATGTCGGTTTCAAATTGCTGTCCGGACTGACCAGCCATTCTTTCGGCAATTTTATAATCAATTTCCTTTAATTGGTCTTTCGGGTATTGCTCATTTGCCTTAACACCCAGCGCCCTGTTATACCATCCGCGGGCAACTGCATACTGATTGTCGCGGAAAGTGGAATCGGCCATATCAACAAACCTTTGATAATCCTTGTCGCGTTGACTCGTCAACAAACTGTTCAGCAACCGGTTAATTTCGTCAATGCGTTGTTTCGGATAATTTTCATCGGGTTTAACATCCCAGGCTTTATAGTACCATCCCCTTGAAACAACATACATTTTGGAGTCGAACGATTCATCGGCCTGACGAATATACTGATCGTAAATACTTTTTAGCTCAGCATCGCTTGCAACCCCGCGCGCCTCAATTTCGCGGTTTAGCTTTGCAATTTCCTCACTCCGGCGTTGAAGATCTTCTGCAGACTTCTTTTCAGCAAGAATGCGCTGTTGTTCTTTTTGAAGAATTTCATCTATTTTAGCAATCTGATTTTTAGGGTATTGTTCTCCGGCTTTAATTGTTAAAGCTTTTTCATATTCAGTTTTGGCCTGTAAATAATTTTCTGTTTTGAAAAATCCATCGGCAGCAACAATAATTACCCGGTATTTTTCTTCGGTGACCTGCTGTTCCAGAATCCTGTCAATTTCAGCAATCCTTTGTTTCGGGTATGATTCTTCGTGTTTCAAAGTGAGCGCTTCATTGTATTTGGCTTTCGACTGGTCGTAGGTTTTACTGGCAAAAAACCGGTCGGCCTGCTGAATTGTATTTGCATAATTTCTGTCAAGCAATTCCTGTTCTTTTTTAGCCTGATTCAAAGCAGCAAGTGCTTTCCCGATTTCATCAATCCGCTGTTGTGGGTAGGTTTCATTGGGTTTGACGGTTTGTGCCGTGCGGTATTCATTGCGGGCCTGTTCGTATTGTTTTTCATTGAAAAGATTGTCGGCCTTTGTAATTGCCTCACTGTAGTTTTTGTCTTTTTCAGCCTGAATTGCGGCTAACCGCGCAGCTTCTGCGGCGGCGGCTTCCTGTGCCAAACGGACTCTTTCCGCTTCCGCTTCGGCGGCCAACCGTGCGCGGGTTTCAACCGTTGAATCGATTTTGGCAATCTGCTGGCCCGGATAGGTTTCTTGGGGTTTGGCTTTTTGGGCATCAGTGTAAGCCAGTTTTGCAGCGTCAAACTTTTCGGCCTTGAACTCGCGGTCGCCTTTGGCAACGGCGTCTTCATAAGCTTTTTGTGCTGCCGAAAGCTGAGCCAGCAATGTGCCAATTTCGGTTATCCGTTGTTGCGGATATGTTTCGTTGGGCTTGACGGTTTGTGCCGTGCGGTATTCGTTGCGCGCACTTTCGTATTGTTTTTCGTTTAAAAGATTGTCGGCTTTTGTAATTGCCTCACTGTAGTTTTTGTCTTTTTCAGCCTGAATTGCGGCTAACC
>JBBIVS010000199.1:5592-6799 GCA_037439605.1 Draconibacterium sp.
GCGCAGCTTCTACAGCGGCGGCTTCCTGTGCCAAACGGACTCTTTCCGCTTCTGCTTCAGCAGCCAGACGGGTTTGTTCAGCAATTAAACCATCAATTTTTAAAACCATTTCAGCAGGATAAGTCTCTTCCGGTTTTATCTTTCCCGCATCTGTATAAGCTTCTTTGGCCTTTTCATACGATTTCTGATTAAACAGGCCATCAGCTTTTGCGACAGCTTGCTGGTATGTTTGATTGGTTTTTGCAATCTGATTTAAAATGTTGGTTATTTCCAAAATTTTATCCTTCGGATATTTTTCCTTTGGTTTTATTCCGGCAGCCTCGTTGTATTTTCCTTTTGCATTTTCGTAATCACCGGCTTTTAATAACTCATCAGCCTGAGTTATTGCAGCATTATAATTTTCTTCGATTCCCTGTGCTGCCAGTAAAACATCAATTTCCTTTACGCGGTCAAGCGAATATTTGTCGGTGGCGCGAATTTTTAATGCTTCCTGATACAATGATTTTGCGGTGCTGTAATTTTTTACATTAAATTCATTATCAGCTTTTGCAATCAAATCGGCAAAATTCCCTGCAAGTTGTAATTTCTGATTGATTTCATCAATCCGCTGGTTCGCATATTTATCATCGGGAATTATTGTGGCGGCTGCAACATAATCGGGCAATGCCTCTTTTAAAAGGTCTTTTTTGTAGGCTTTATCTGCTAAAGCAATCAGTTTGTCATACATCAGTTTATCTGCAAGCCGGTTCATAATACCCTTTACTTCATCAATCTTGCGGGTTGCCGGTTCATCCCCCGGCCTTAAACTCAACGCATTTTCATAAGAGGCAAGTGCTTTTTCGTAAAACTGTTTTTGCATCATAATTTCACCCTGTTGCATTGCCTGTTTGTAGCTTTCCATCTTCACGGCATCTTTCGATTCCCTGTCGAGAATTTCCTTTAACTCTGAAAGTTTGTTTTTCGGATAAGCTTCATTGGGTTTAATACCGAGTGCTTCCTGGTAACTTTTGGCTGCCTCGTTATACAACAATTGTTTAAACGAATTGTCGGCCTGGGCAATTACAATGTTGTATTGTTCATCAGCCAACTGTTTCTGCAGCAAATCGTTTATCAGTTTTACCTGCTGATTTGCGTAGGTGTCGTTTGGTTTTATTGAAAGCGCCCGGTTGTATGAATTGCGCGCAGCGGTATAATTTTTTTGCATCAT
>JBBIVS010000200.1:0-6795 GCA_037439605.1 Draconibacterium sp.
TACGGCTGTGGGCGCCAATGACAAACCAATGATCATGATAACCGGGCCGACTACAACAGCGGGGAAAAGTTGTTCAATGAATTTTATACCACGGGCTTTTACCAGCACCGAAACCACACCGTAAACCACGCCGACAGCAATTATTCCCGAGAGTGTGCCGGGCCAGCCAAACAGTTTTGTAGCTTCAATAATTGGGGCAATAAAGGCAAAACTACTGCCAAGGAAAATCGGAATCTGTCCTTTTGTAATGAAGTGAAAAATTAATGTTCCGATTCCGGCTGTAAACAGTGCAACTGCCGGATCGATACCTACCAGCAACGGCACCAGCACTGTAGCCCCAAAGGCAACAAACAAAAACTGAACTCCTAAAACTGTGTTTTTTACTGTTAACTGATCGCGAAAAGATGTTGGTTTCATTTAATTTGGTTTGAAATTTTTACAAGGATAATAGATTTGAAATATTTATTCAAAAAAAGATGTTAACCATAAGAATGATTAATGTTAGTAACTCAGGTTTTGAAATAAAAAAACCGTTTCAATTTTTTGAAACGGTTTTTATTCAGTTACTTATGTTATTTTATTAACTCTGTCGGAATTTCCTTTATCGGTTTAATCTGAAGTGTTTTTACAAATAATTCGGCACCTTCAGATTGTAACTGAATTTTTCCGGAGGTTAACGGAATTACCTGTCCGTTTTCAACTTTCCCGGTATTGTTGTTTATCATTGTAATCTGTCCGTTTACAACATGCACAGCCGTTTGCCCAACACAAAAAAGGTCAACCGTGTTCCATTCGCCTACCGGATTTTCGGCGTCAACACCTTTTTTAATTCCCTGTCCGTTAAAATCTCTTCCAAATTTTTTCACAGTTCCATCTTTGGCAAACATAAATCCGCCTTCAACTTCTTTCACCGCGGTTTCACAACAGGTGTTTTCCATTAAATAGGTGTCACCGAGCCTTTCGTGCATTAACTGGCACTCAATATTTGTCATCCAGGTTCCGAGTGCAACGCCAAAGTCGCCAAAGCTGTGGTACAAAAGCCCGCTGTTTTGTTTTGAATGAACTTCGTCGCCCCATTTAAAAACAAGCTGAAGATGATAGTTTGCAAACGTGTCACGCGTTGCCAGCGAACCATTAACAACGCCTGAAATGCGAATCAGTTTTTCGCCATTTTCTTCAACCACCGTAAAAACATTGTCGGTTGTGGCTGTCAGGGCCAGATCTTCGTAACCACTCAGCGGAGTTCCCAGATGTTTATCCCAGTTGTCGAGATTTTCGCCATTAAAAAGAGGTTGCCACGGTTTTTCGCATGAGGTGAAAAACAAAACAAAGCCAACCGCAAAAAGTAGAATAGATAAATTTTTCATATTAAATAAGGTTTAGATGAATAATAAAAAAACTGCGCTATAAATATAAGACAGTTTATGAAATGTTATAATTGAATAATAGATATCGTTAAAGCGATTATGCTTCAATCAGTTCTTTTGCCCTGTCGAGAATTGCAGTGTCGTCAAGCAGAACTATTCCCCCGTTTGGCCCCGGTTCCATGTGTATCCCAACTGTTGCACCCTTTACATAATTGGCGCCTCCAAAGTAATTTCTGACGGTTTCCTCGGACACTGCAAATTCTTGCGCCAATTTTTTAATGGAACCGTCAGGTAAGCTGTCTTTGATTTTTCGCAACTCGTTAAATGTTATTTTGCTTGTCATAATGCTTAATATTTTATGTGAATAAGTAAAAAACTGATGTATCAAGTGTAAAAATAGAATTAATAATTTAATAACAAAAGGATAAAAAACAGGTAATTTTCAAGACAGTTGGAATTTCAATTCTAGGTTTTTTGCCAATTATTGAAAAGGATATTGTAATAGTTTGTTTAACAGAGATTAAGCATGCCAAGAGTTAATATTTAACAGAATGTTTGTAACTGGAAGTTAACATTATTTAAGAATCAGTTAATTCCTGTTTTAATACAGTTATAAATTTGCTGGTGCATGGCTGTGCGAATATTTAAATCGAAGAGTTTTCCATTTTCACGTGTTGGGCAAACCCGGTTCGACATGAAAATGTAAAGCAGCCCGTTATCGGGGTCAGCCCATACAAAAGTCCCGGTAAATCCCGAATGTCCAAAACTGTTTTTGCTTGCATCAATTGCCGGATAAGAATCTTTAAGTGTTTTACTGCTGTTGTTGATGAGGGGTTTGTCGAAACCTAATCCGCGGCGGTTGTTATTTTCATGGAACTGAATTTTTATGAACCTGTTAATTGTCTCTTCGCTGATGTAACGTTTTCCGCCGTAATACCCCTTTTGAATGTACATTTGAAACAGCTTGGCCAAATCGCCGGTTGATCCAAAAAGTCCGGCATTGCCCGAAACTCCTCCAAGCATTGCGGCGCCTTCGTCGTGTACAAAACCGCGAATGATCTGTTTCCTGAAAATTTCATCGGTTTCGGTCGGGATTATCCTGTTGAGGGTAAAATGCAAATATGGATTGTATGTAATGGTGTTGGCTCCCAGTGGCCGGTAAAAAGTGCTTTTCAAATATTCTTCATAATTCTCACTGGTAAGTTTTGTAATTACTTCAGGATAAATATGAAAACTTAAACATGAATAGAGATATTTTTTTTCTCCCATTTTTGAGTTTCTGATGGAATCGTAAATCAGTTTTTTAAAATCATCTTTCAGATAAAGATTTTCTGCAACCCTTACCTGGTATGCATCGGTTGGTTTGTGTTTAAAATAATAGGGATCAAGCTCTCCTTTTTTGATGGTAGCCATTTGCCAGAAAGGCAACCATGCCGGAATACCCGATTGATGCGTCAGGAATTCGGAGATTTTGATATTCTCCTTGTTGCTGTTTTTAAAATCGGGCCAGTATTTGCTAAGGGGTTGGTCGATATCCAGTTTTTTTTCATCAACTAATTTCATAATTGCCGGAAGCGGCCCTGTAACTTTGGTTATCGATGCCCAGTCGTAAAGGTCTGTCTGCTTCACGGGCATTTTATTGTCGTAAGTATGGTATCCGTATGTTTTGTGGAAAATTACATTTCCGTCTTTTGCGATTAACACCTGGCATCCTGGATAAGCTTTGTTATTCAAGCCCAAATATGCCAGCGAATCAATTTTTTGAGCGAGGAGGTCCGATTTTATACCTGTTTCTTCCGGAATTGTGTATGCCAGTGAACTGTTATTATTTATTTCAATTCCGAAGTTAAATTTAAACCTGCTGTCAACTGTAACCGGCAATTTTCCATTGGCATCAAAAGCGCCAAATACCAACTGAGCCGCCAACTCCTGATGGAGAGGTGTATTTTGGTATGCCAGAATCAATCCGTTGGCATGATGTATTGTTTTAAAATATTTTAGGGCATAAGCATTGCCGAAAAAAACAAATATTGAATGATAATCCCTGATAATTTCGGCAACAGCTTTTTGCTGTATTTCTGAAACGCCATATTGGGAAGCAGGATAAATATTAATTCCCTGGATTCCTGAAATAACCAGATTATAGTTTTTAAGTTTTGTAAGGAGTTCTGTCCAGTCCTTTTCAGTGGCGTTTTTCGGGAGTGTGAAATGGTCGCATTGAGCATAATTTTCAAGCATTCTCTGGAATTTGGAAATTTCGGTGCTTCCGATATTGACTGATGCAATTTTCAAGGTGTCCAACCCCTGCACAGGTAAAATCCCCTTGTTTTTCAGTACTGTAAACGAACCTTTAATCAGCTTTCGGTTGGTTACTTCCAACAAAGGGGAATTTAAGCGCGGCGTTAAATTTTTCAGATCGGCAGGTTTATAACTGTTAAGATTAACCCACCGTTTTACTGCCAGCACTGTAATACATTTTTCGTCAATTTCTGAAATGCTCAGTCTCCCTTCGTTAATTGCATTCTTTACCGACTGAATGGCTTTATTCAAATCGGGTACAAATTCTACCATGTCGTTTCCTGCAATCAGTGCTTCGGCTTCAGCGTTGCCTTTCTCGGTTCTAACGCCTTTCATGTTAATGGCATCGGTAACTGTAAATCCCTTGTACCCGATTTCGTTTTTCAGATATCCGGTAACTATTTTTTTTGAAAGAGAAGAGGGAGTTTGTGAGTTATCAATGGAAGAAACATTTAAATGGGCGGTCATTATTCCACTGATTCCTTTTTCTGATAAAAAGCGGAAAGGAAAGGTTTCAAGTGAATCCATCCTTGCTTTTGAATGGGAAAGAAAAGGAAGAATTTTATGAGAATCGGTGTCGGTGTCGCCATGACCGGGAAAATGTTTTGCTACTGGAATTACCCCTGCATCCTCCATTCCTTTGGCTACCCACCAGGCTATTTTTGCAACGTCGGTTTTATTTTCGCTAAAAGCACGGAAATTAATTACCGGGTTGTCAGCATTTGTATTGATGTCGGCTACCGGGGCAAAATTTACATGAATCCCCATCAATTTCATTTGTGTGGCAAAATCGCGCCCCATCTTATAAATAAAGGTTGAATCCTGTACCGCTCCAATTGCCTGGGCATACGGGAATTTCATCACACTGTCAATCCGCATTGATATTCCCCACTCCCCATCGATGGCAACCAACAACGGTATCTTTGATTTTTCCTGAAAGTGGTTAATCCATTTTGCCGTTTCAACAGGTTGGCCCTGCATAACCAAAATGCCACCAGGTTTATAAAGCTGAATTTGTTCGAGAGCTTTATTTTTACCAACGTCGCCCTGTTCGGGGTAAACGGCAATTGTCATCAGTTGGGCAATTTTTTCATCCAGGGTCATTTTTTCCAACTGTTCGGTAACCCACTTATCTGTTTTAAACCGGTAAAACGCAGGCTCAGTTGCATGAGCTCCCAAAATGCTGAGAATTTTAAAAAGCAAAACGATTATTAATAAATGTCTTCCCCTCAAAATCATACTTTCTGAATATTTAAACAACATATAAAGTTTTGCCCATTTTATTATTGAAACGAAATATCAAATGGTATTTTCGCAAATATATTATAAACGATAATTAACATGGTTAAATTTTTCGGATTCATTTTGTTTTTCCTTTTTACCGGATGTATTTTGGCAGGAAACACAAACAAAATATTACCCGGTGCCGAACAACCTGAAAAGTATTTGCCAGTTATTAAAAATAAAAAGGTTGGACTTGTAGTTAACCACACTTCGCTGGTTGGAAATGTTCATTTGGCCGATTTCCTTTTATCAGAAAAAATAAGGGTTGAAAAGATTTTTGCCCCTGAGCATGGTTTTCGCGGAGATGCATCAGCAGGTGAAGAAATTAAAGATGGCATTGATGTGAAAACCGGAATCCCGGTGTTGTCGTTGTATGGCCAAACCAAAAAGCCCACCCCTGCCCATTTAAAAAATATTGATGTTGTTATTTTTGATATTCAGGATGTTGGCTGCCGTTTTTACACATACATTTCAACACTTCACCTGGTAATTGAGGCTTGTGCCGAGAATAACATTCCGCTGATTGTTTTGGACCGGCCGAACCCCAACGGCGATTATGTTGCCGGACCAGTTCTGAAACCCGGTTTTGAATCATTTGTCGGAATGGATCCGATACCAGTTGTGCATGGTTGCACCGTTGGCGAACTGGCACAAATGATTAACACTGAAAAATGGCATAAAGCAACTGCTAAATGTAATTTACAGGTTATTCCGGTGCAAAACTATACACATTCAACCAAATACGAATTGCCGGTGAGCCCGTCGCCAAATCTGCCCAATTATTTATCGGTCAGGTTGTATCCCTCGCTCTGTTTTTTCGAGGCTACGAGCGTAAGCGTTGGCAGGGGAACTGATTTCCCTTTCCAGGTTTTGGGCGGTTTGAACAAAAAACTGGGCGAATTCCGGTTTACACCGAAAAGTATTCCGGGTGTTGCGGTAAATCCTTTAAACGAAGGAAAAGTTTGTTACGGAATAGATCTTCGTTTGCTAAATGAAGCCCCAAAATTCACACTGCAATATTTTATTGATTTTTATAACAAGTACGAAAAAAAATCAGATTTCCTCACGCGCGAAAACTGGTTTAATTTGCTCGCAGGCAATGATGAATTACTGGCGCAGATCAAAAACGGAAAGAGCGAAAAGGAAATTTTTGAAGAATTGAAACCTGAACTGGAGAAATATAAATCGATAAGAAAGAATTATTTGCTTTACCCTGATTTTGAATAAAATATGCATCCGTATTTGGTTCTTGGAATTGTTTTAGGATATTTTCTTGTTTTAATAGGTTTTTCCTGGGTTACTTCCAGAAAAGCTGATACAGAGGCATTTTTTACCGGCAATCGAAAATCGCCCTGGTATTTGGTTGCATTTGGGATGGTGGGAGCAACGCTTTCGGGAGTTACATTTATTTCAGTGCCCGGCGAAGTTGGAAATTCGGCATTTTCCTATTTCCAGTTTGTTTTGGGAAATATTGTTGGATACTGGATTGTTGCAGCGGTTTTGCTGCCCTTGTACTACCGGATGAGTCTGGTTTCGATTTACACTTTTTTGGAGAAACGTTTTGGGGAAAAATCACATAAAACCGGTTCTTTTTTCTTTTTGATTTCAAAGTTAATCGGGGCTTCATTCAGGTTGTTTCTTGTAGCAGGAGTTCTTCAAATTGCTTTTTTCGATGCATTTAATATTCCTTTTGCTTTAACAGTCACTGTAACTATCAGTTTAATATTGGTTTATACTTTCCGTAATGAACAATCCAACCAGACTCTTTAAGGGCAAAAGAATCGAAATTTGGCGATTCATCAATCTGAAAATAATAACTTATTGGGCTTACTGGATTATTAAAACT
>JBBIVS010000201.1:0-6791 GCA_037439605.1 Draconibacterium sp.
TTAAAATCGGGTTGATTGGAAAAACATTGTCGTGCCATGAAACTTATCTTCAATTCGATGATATTTTTGATGAACCTTTTTATCTGGTGGGCGGTTACGGTGGATTATTTTTCGAAGCTTCACCTATTGACAACAAGCTGGTACACACTTCGTTTCCGCTAATTGCCGGAGCTGGTGGTGCCGAATATTTAACTGTAAATACATATCCCGAAATAGAAGATGAAGGTGAGATTGATTATTGTCACAGCAGGGTTTCCTTTTCTCCGTATTGGGTGGTTGAACCGGGTGCTAACATCGAAGTAAATGTTACAGGTTTTATGCGAATTTACGCAGGTTACAGTTACCGCTGGATGTTAGGCCTTGACCTTGAAAACACTTCGCATTCAGCATTAAACGGAAGTAATTTTAACTTTGGGGTGAGGTTTGGAAAAATTTAAAGATGAAGAATAATCAGAAAAGGTACTGGATTCTGGCGGCCATTTTTATGGCTGCCAAAATTTGTATCCACCTGTTTTCAGCAGGGGTTTACGAACTCCACCGCGACGAAATGCTCTATTTTAATATGGGCTCCCACCCTGCTTTTGGTTACCTGACAGTTCCACCGGTTACAGGTTTTTTTGCATACGTGGTGAAATCGGTTTTTGGCTGGTCGGTAACAGGAATCAGGTTGCTGCCTGCACTTTTTGGCGCTGCCACACTGTACCTGGTTGCGCGGTTTATCCGCGAAATGAATGGTGGGATAACTGCGTTGACAGTTGCTTCAATCGCTTTTCTGGTTTCACCGGGATTTCTGCTGCTTTTTTCCATTTTCACGCCAAATGCATTTGAAGTATTTTTCTGGACACTTGCCATTTTCTTCATTTTCAAATTACTCAAAACTGAAAACCCGAAATACTGGATTTTGATTGGTGCTGTTCTGGGAATCTCATTTCTCACAAAATATTCAGTTTTATTTCTGATTGCAGGATTTTTCACGGTTTTTCTGTTCTTCACGCAACGAAAACTGCTTTTTTCATGGTGGTTTGCAGCAGGAATTTTGATTGGGGTATTGATTATTCTGCCCAATATTATCTGGCAATACAACCACAACTGGCCAGTGCAGTTTCATTTTGAAGAACTAAAGAAAACCCAACTCGACAACCTGAAATACAGTCACTTTTTTATCGATTTGTTTAGTCTGAATTCAATACTGGTTATCGTTCCGGTTTTTGGCCTTGTTATGCTCATTTTCAGCAAAAAAGAACTGGCATTTAAACTGGCGGGATTTGCTGTTTTATTGGTTGTTCTTTTGTTTGTAATAACCAAAGGAAAAGCCTATTACATTACCGGAATATTGCCATTTTTGTTTGCGTCAGGAAGTTATTTCGCCGAAAAAATGGTACGCCAAAAAACCATTCTGTTTTCAGGGCTGGCGATTTTAGCAGGCTGGTCGCTGCTGTCGTTTCCTTTTGTAATTTCCACTCTTTCCTTTGAAAAGCTCGAAAAATATTCAGCAAAAACAAAAGGTGGGGTACCTGCGCCGTTTATGCGTTGGGAAGACGGAAACGAGCACCAGGTTTCGCAGGTTTATGCCGACATGACCGGATGGCGCGAACTGGCGGGAATCGTTGCCAAAGCTTACAATACGCTCACCCCCGAAGAAAAGCAAAACTGCACAATTTTATGCCAGCGAAATTACGGGGATGCCGGAGCAATTTATTTTTACGGCAAAAAGTGGGACCTGCCCGAGCCAATTACATTCCTCGAAAGCTACATCTTCTGGGCGCCCGATTCAATTGCCGGAGAACCGTTAATTTATGTTTTTTACAACAGCGACGAAATGAACCCGCTTTTCAGCGATATAGTTGAAATTGGCACAGTAAATAATCCATATTTCAGGGAAAATGGACTTAAAGTTTATTTGTGCAAAAACCCGGTAAAAAATATTGGAGAGGTGTACAAAACCAGTATCGGTAACGAGAGAAAGAGGTTTACAAGGGAGAATTAAAATGAAAAAATATAAATAAAAATTGAATACTAAACGAAATATAAACCGTACGACATGTACATATAATATAAGAGTATATGATACAGAATAAGGCTTTAGTAATAATTGATATTCAGAACGATATCACAAAGAATTACAGGGAAATAATAGATGGCATAAACAAATCTGTTGATTGGGCAGTAAAAAATGACATTCATGTTGTTTACATAAGGCATGAAAATTTATCAGCCGGTACGAGGACCTTTAAACCCCATACCCGTGGAGCTGAATTAGTTCCGGATTTAAAAATTGTATCAAAAAATGTTTTTACAAAATCTAAAGGAAACGCATTGAGCAGTGAGGAGTTCTTTGACTTTATCAATAAAAATGAAATAAACGAGTTCTACCTGACAGGGGCAGATGCTGTTGCCTGCGTTAAATCAACCTGTTTCAATTTATGTAAGCTAGTTATAAAATGAACATCAAGTCCGATTGTATTACATGTTACGACAAAAAGAAAATTGACGAAATGCTGAATTACTATAAAAAAAACGGCAGTGAAATAATTAGTTTGAATGACCTGTTAAGTCCTATCAATCATTGAAAATAAAATAAAATATGAGAACGGTTTACAAGGGAGGATTAAAAATGAAAAACCTGCTTGTTATTTTCAGCCTGACTTTTATTATAGTTACTGTTCAGGCCCAAACCCAAATCAGTAAAACCGACAAACAGTTTGCAGCTTTTCAGCAGAATGTTGAAAAATGGAAAACGGCATACAACAGTGGTGATGCCAAGAATCTGACACTTCTTTACAGTGAAGATGCAACTTACAGTTCGTCGCACGTGCCCGGACTGGAAGCCATTGGACGCGAAAAACTGATTGCCAACTTTCAGAAGGGCATCAGCGGTGGCGGGCATATCGACAAAATTGAAATACTCACCGCCAATGTTTCCGGAGAAATAGCATCATTATATTGCCTTTACCAGGCCACAAACAGCGGAGTAACTGTTACTGGCCGCAACCTGCTTGTGCTAAGAAAAATTAATGGTGAGTGGCTAATTTTCAGCCACATGACAATGGTGTAGGAGATTAAAATCAGATGCCTCGCTTTTCAATAGTTACATATTCCACCCGCAACATGGTTTTGTCGAACACATTGATCAGTTGATTGTCAAATATACCATAGTTTAGCGCCAAATCGGTTGTCAAAAGTATGTTCCATTTACCTTTACGCGATGTTTTAAAAAAGAACAACATAACCTGAATGCCATTGAAATCGACCACTGCTTTAGTAAAATAGCACATCAGTTGCTTCGAGTGTTTCAATTTTTTGGTCTTTCCGTTGGTAATCAACAATCTCTTTGGCAGTAAGCTTTTTCCTGTTAAACAAATATCTTGTTTTGCCCATTTTGGCCAAACCCAAAAGATGGCACCCGAAACGACGTGCCTTATTGAATTTCACCAGGGCAAAGCAGGTAAACCAACAATCAACCAACATGTAGTCGAACCGCAACCCATTGCCAATGGCTGTCCGTACCATCTCTATCATGTTTTGGATTTTTTCCATCGTTTTGCTCACTTCTGGCTATTGTTTTACCAATCAGTTGGGTGGATATTTTATAGGATATCTTTCTCCATGGAATGCTGAAATCGTTCTTCAGCCTGTAGTATACATCTTTACCGCACCGAAAGGTTTGGAACAAACAGGAATGACCGTAACTCCATGCATCTTTTACATCGAAAAACGGAAACATGATTATCAGTTATATAATAAAACAGATATGCTGCTTTTTAGTTGATTTTCAGGATTTTAATGAACTTGCGAAAGTTGAATAAAGAATTCAAATGATTGATTTGATTTTCAGCTCACAAACAATTTTACTGTAATTCAATTTTGTTTTTGAGCCGGGAACCATTTCATTAAATAATGCAGACATGCTTTTTGTTCCACAACCGCAATTAAATAAAGATAACGGTATTTTCCACATGTAGGATTTTAGTCATCTGATGACTTCACAGTTGCAACATCACAATTGTTCCCTTTCTTTTTCGCTGGCATTTTTTTCAAAAATATTCCTATTTTTAACTGATATTAATTTTTCATTCCAAAATACAATGGCCAAAACCAAATGCTTCGCGAGGGAATGAAGTTGCTAACCCAATACATGACAAGCACCGGCTGCGAAAAAGTAAAACAACGTTTGAGATTATCTTAAAAACAATTAGAATGAACAACACAAACAATCACGATGAGCGCATTGCGAAAATGGCTTTTGCTTCGGTTTACCCTTTTTATGTGGTAAAAGTTGAGAAGAAAAACAGAACAAAAGAAGAATTGCACCGGGTAATTGAATGGTTAACCGGTTATGATGAAAACAAACTTCAGGAACTGATTGATGAAAAAGTAACTTTTGAAAAATTCTTTCAGGATGCCAGAATAAACCCAAATGCCCACCTCATTACTGGTGTAATCTGTGGCTACCGGGTGGAGGAAATCGCAAATCCGCTAACCCAACAGGTAAGGTATTTGGACAAACTGGTGGATGAATTGGCCAAAGGACGAAAAATGGAGAAGATTTTACGGGTTTCATAAACCTGGGGAGGATTTACGAAGTGTAATAAATACCCTTCCGCAAACGATAAAATAACAGTATAAGTATTTTTCAGTTCTGTCAAATTGCAGCCATAAGTAAATAAAAAGTAGTCTTCTTCAAATCAAATCCGCCACCATTAAGAGCATTTTAACGGCTCTTAAAGCATTGAAACTAAAATGATTGATTTTACTATCTTTGTACAAAAGGATATGACAGTATAAAAGCAATTGAAATAAATTCAAAACCAGATAAAACCGGACATTTAAAAATAAATTACAAGCTTGACAAGTTTGAGAGTAATGTTTGAATTTTGATACTCCTCGATGAAGATTCGTCTGAACATGCAGAAGATGAAAAGATTTGGATGAATTCAATTTTAAATAATTGGTTGGCCTTTAATAGTATTTGATCTTTCAGAAATTGCAATGGAGTATAATTTCTGTAATTTTTGAAAGCTTTCTGCAGATTTCCTGGACTGGTAAAAACCTTGTCAGAAATCTCCTGTATCGCGGTTATATTTTCGCACTGGCTTTCCATGATTTCTTCGGCCAGGATCAGTTTTTTATTGGGAGATTCGTTTAAAAGGCTTTTTTATTTAGTTTACCAACTATATTAATATGATCAGTAATATAATTCCCTTTCATCCTTCCAACTCCAAAATAATATAAGAAAAACGAATTTCAATATTCACAAAACGAACTTTATTTTTATTTAAACAACTTTTTTAATCAAAATCCTTCTTTCACCTGTTTATTTGCTAGATAAAAATATTTCTATCACAAATTTTACATTTCGGTAAAAAAGTATTTAATACTGACATAAACATATTATGAGGATCAAAAATTTATTTCTTGATTTTGCATGGGTTACAGCGATATCGCACCATTTGGTGGCAATATAAATACACCGGTAATTTCCGGGTTGGCCCAAGAAGGGATAACATCTTCCCGTTTCTAAGTTCAGCCAACATGTTCACCAACACGTTCATCGCTTTTAACCGGAAACGACAACCATGTGGCTTGTATAGGAATTATGTCGGAAATGGAATATCCTGAACTGACAGCGCTTAATCTTCCGGGATACCAGGGAGCTTTAAGCAATCAGGTAGTCACAATTCCAGAAGTTTTGCGTGAAGCGGGTTACCATACCTACATGGTTGGTAAGTGGCATTTGGGCGGAGGTCAAGGGCAAGACCCGTTCGATAGCGGTTTTGAAGAAAGTTTTATACTCGGTACCGGCGGCGGAAGTCACTGGAACGACAAAAAAGCCTTGTCTCCGCTCCAACACATGGATTATAACCGAAACGGAAAACCGGTGGAACTTCCCGATGATTTTTATTCATCAAAAAATTATACCGACTCAATAATCAGTTTTATAGATAAAAACAAAGCCGATAACAAACCATTCTTCACCTATTTATCATATACAGCAGTTCACGATCCACTTCATGTACCCAAGGATTATATCGATAAATACAAAGGAAAATTCAACATTGGACGGGATTCATTGTGGGTTGAACGTATGGAAAACCTGAAAGCTTTGGGAATCATTTCAAAAGACGTTAACAAGTTTTCCAAAAATCCGCAAATTCCGGAAAGGGAAAGCTTGCCCCAGGAAATAAAAGACGGACTTGCCAGGGATATGGAAGTGTATGTGGGTATGCTCGAATACCTTGACATGAGTATTGGCCGGATTTTCGACTACCGGAAAAATGAAGGAATGTACGACAGGATAATTATATTTATGTTGGACAATGGAGCAAATGGAGCTATGGCAATTTTATACCCCGGAAATGAAGATGGAAAATATTTAAGCACATTCGATAATTCGCCCGATAACTGCGGACTGAAAAACTCCTACATTGAAACAGGCGCAGGATGGGCACAGTCATCGTCATCTCCATTTCGGTTTTTTAAAAGTTTTGCCAGTGAAGGTGGAATTAAAGTTCCATTGATTATAAAAATGCCCGGAAATAAAGTGAACGCTGGTCAATGGAATCACGGTTTTATTCATGTAACCGATATTATGCCAACTATTCTTGAAATTACAGGCGCAAAATATCCGGAAAGCTACAATGGAAACTCCATTCATCCTCTCATTGGAGAAACGATAATGCCGGTATTGAAAGGAGATTCGGTAACAGTGCACAGCAACGACGGTTTTGGCTGGGAACTTTTTGAAATGAAAGCCTACATCAAAGGCAACTGGAAACTTCTTCGCCTGCCGC
>JBBIVS010000202.1:0-6783 GCA_037439605.1 Draconibacterium sp.
GCCGCGCCAACCAGTCCCGGTATCAGCGAAAGGTTTTCAACGCCGCCCAATCCGTAATCAACCGCATATTGAACAAATTCGTCCCAAATTTCTCCCGCTCCCACTTCCATCCAGATATTTTGCCGGTCTTCCTTCACAACCTGTATTCCGGGGATATTCGGGTGAATGACCAGACCCTCGAAATCATTCAGAAATAATACATTACTACCTCCTCCAAGAATCCACAGTTTTTCATCTTTTAAACTTTGTTTTGAGCTGAAAAAAAGCGGCAAATCACCGGGTTCAGTGAATTCGAAAAAGTACTTTGTCCGTACATCAATTCCAAAAGTGTTGTGGCGTTTTAGTGAGTAGTTTTCTGAAAAGCGGATCATTTTTGCAAATTGGTTAGTCGTTTGATTTCATTTTCGATTTCCCCGATAACTTCTTTATTTTTAATCTCTTTCCTTTCGCCAATCTTTTCTGAAAACAAATAAAAAACCTTTCCGCCAAAAACATCTGTAAATTTCTGATGTGTTTCTGCTTGCAAATTATATTCTTTAAAAATTTCAGGTAACTGAATCCCTGAGTTTACAGGCTTAATCTGAAGTCCTATATATATATCATTTACCATGATGAAAAAATCCACACTGAACAATCTGTCCCATTCATCAGGAGCGGGCTGAATGGACACGCCCAGAATTTTTTGTAACTGTCCGTAAATAGTTTGAATTTCTGTCATATAACCATCAAAAGTCCGATCAATAACAAGTTGCATCATATAATCGACACAATCATTTTCGGTAACAGCAACTACTTCAGAATGAATTACCTCGGTGATTTTAACATATAATTTTTTGCCTAATTCAATGATATGTTCTTTTGGTTTAACATTATTAAAGTAATAATCGCGCCATTCATCGAGCGATTTTGGAGAGCATTTTCTAATTGATTCTGAAGTTGGGCCAACATTTCTTTTAAAGTTAAGTTGGAAGCGGTTCATCGCGCTGTTCAAAATCCATTCTTTAGCCATTGTTTTGTTCAAAAAGGTTCTGAAATTTATTTTTGTATTTAAAATCAATATTATCATCCACCTGCACTAAACCACTTTTAATTAAATGCGCATTGATAAAGGTTTTGTTTTCCAAATAAAGATAACATAGTAAGTTGTTCTGATTGTCATATTTGATATTATCATATTTCAGAAATACGCGTTTACCCTTTGTTTTTTGCATTAAAAATGTTGTTGCTGTTCCATTGGCCAAAGGGTCCTCTTTTACACCAATAAGTTTTACTATTAAATCGTTGTTTAATTTTAGTTTTTCAGGACTAATTACTTCTTTTACAGTATATAGTTCTTCCCGTTTTGCTGAACTTTCCTTATCTATTTTTGAACCAAACTGGAACTTTTTAACATCAATTTTTTTGTCCATTGTGTGTGGATCTTTGAAAATATAAGGTAATTTTTTTAATTCTTCATCAAAATCATTCTTAACAGGCTGTTGAGTAACAAATTCATAGGTCGTTCCAACTAAATCTTTTTGACTGACCTCTAATTTTTCTTTAATAACCGGGATAAACTCAGAATTAATTTCATAACCGACCGAATTTCTGTCTGTATTCCTCGCAGCTAAAGCTGTTGTTCCGCTGCCTGCAAAAGGATCGAGAATGGTTTCACCGATAAATGAGAACATTTTTATCAAACGCCGTGGTAATTCTTCAGGAAACATGGCAATATGATTGTTTTGCCGGGCGCCTGCGAAATTCCAGTGACCAGCAAAAAATGTATTCCATTCTTCTGCTGTCATTTTTGATTGTTCCTTTTGTTCAATGGTGGGTTTTGGGGAATCGCCCAATTTTTTAAATATCAGGATAAATTCATAATCCAGTTTTAATATCCCATTTCTGGGATAAGGATAAGATCCCATTTGTACACCACCTCCTGTTGTATTCGAGGTAGTTACTTTTTTCCAAATAATGGCGCCCATGTAATCGAAACCAATATTCTCACAAAACTTAATAATCTCTTCCCGAATAGGAATTACTTTATATCGTCCGTAATAAACTGCTCTTGCGAACTGATCCCCGATATTAATGCACAACCTGCATCCATTATGTAAAACCCGGTAAGATTCTTTCCAGACTAAATTAAGGTTATTGATATAATTCTCGTAACTGTCATGAAATCCAATCTGATTTTCAGTGCCATAATCTTTAAGCTGCCAGTAAGGTGGTGAAGTAATTACCAGATGAATTGATTTTTCTGGCAATTCAATCATATTTCGACTATCCCCGTTTATTATCTTATGATGGGTTTTCATTCCTTCAAACTTTATTGTAAAAATACGAAAAAATGCCCTTCCATCAGATTTTTCAGATTAAAGTTACCTGATGACTTATTAACAAACCGATGATAAGATAATTTATTCTTCCACAAAATACCTGAGCTGGTCGAGCATAATCGGAACATCTTCCTTATCAACACCCTGGTTCAACAGGTGGTGCAAATCTTCTTCGAATACTTCGAAAAACTCTATTTCAGAGAAGTAATTTTTTGATATGGATTTTTTGTAAAACTCAAGCGCCGACTTTCGGTTTCCAAGGCTCCACTGCACATGGCCCATGTTCATCAGGTCGTGTTTGCCGGGTTCATCGTCAATCAATTGCTGAAAATATTTGGCAGCCTGCTCCTTTTTACCCGTTACAAACGAACACCAACCCAGCGGGCGCCAGACTTTTTTATTCCCGGGTTCAAGATATTCCACCTTAAAATAATACTTCAAAGCTTCCTCAAATTGCTCAAGTTCGAGGTAACAATGCCCGATATTCAATTCGGTATTTAAATCAGTTTCGTCAAGTTTTTCCGCTTCAAGATAATATTCAAGCGCCTTTTGTGGCTGCTTCAGGTTGCGGTAACAGAGCGCAATTTTTTTATAATTCCACGATTTGTTTAAATCAAACAATTCGGCTTTTTGATAAGCATCAAGCGCCTTTTCAAAATCACCCGATTTCTGGTAGCAAAATCCGATTTTTTGGTACAATTCGCCATTTTTCTCAATTTCAAGCAACAAATTAAAAATTTCGGCAGCTTCTTCGAAATAGTTCTTTTTGAAATAATATTCACCAATGTTTCGCATCACTTTTTCATCTTCTTTTAAAATGCCTGCAAATGTGCTTTTGTTATGAAAATCGAACCGCCAGTTAAAAATATCTTCAAAATCGTTTCTGCGCGGATGAAGTTTATAAAACCGGTACAAATCCTGAATGTACTGGTTCGATATAAATCCGGCCTGTTTACCTGGATTGGTAAGTTCCTCATCTTTTTGAATCTCTTCAAACTGACTGATTTCGGCATTCATTCCCTGTGCCATAAACTCGCGGTTCTCCTTTGGCAGGTTCTGGATGCTGAAACAGAACGAATATTTGTCGGAATTGCATAAAATCGGGGCGTGGTTCAGCGCATTCATAAAGAAATGATAAGTTTCGTCGGGACTGTTAACTATTGATGCAATCTGCGGATTATCAATAAAAAAAGGCATAAACCAGTTGGTAAACTCACTGAAAAACGGGTACATTTTCAACATTGCAAACGAGCCCATAAACACATCGGCACCTTCCATTTGCAACTCCGAAAATTCTTCCATTTTGTCCATCAATCCGGGCGAATCTTTAAAAATTTCCTGCCATTCGGGATTCTTGTCATCGCCCAAACCTTCGCCCATTAAACCTTCGAGGTTGATTTTATTTTTCAGGTTCGGACTAATCCTAATCATTTCGGGAATAATTTCATCCCTGATTTTTTGCTGAATTTTTTCGGTTTCCCTGCTTCGAATCAGCTGAATGATAACGCGTTCGAGGTTTTGTTTGAAACCGGGGTCTTCGTTAAGCAATAAAAGCCGGCTTGTTAATTCAGGATAATATGGAATTCGGGAATCGTATTTGTAAAAGTTGATTAATAATCCAACCAGTGCGCGTTGTGTCAGTTCCACGTTTTGAATGTTGAAAACATCGAAAAGGATGGAAAACTTTTTCTCTTCAAAAAAACGCTGCAGGCTTAAAATTACTGCCGAAACGATAAACGATTTATATTCGGTACTTATAACCTCGCTGTTAAAAAATTGTTGTAAAAAAGAGGTTTCCGAATCGCTGTAACTATCCTTTAACCAGAAATGGTTGAAAAGCGATACCATTTTTTGCTGGAGCAATTTGGCGTCTTCGCGATTTATTTCGGTTTTTATTTTGGTATCATTCGCCAGCGAGATGAGTTCTTTATGGATATAAAAATCTTCAAGCTGGTGTAAAACACAATTAAGATCAATTGTTTGTGACAATTGAAATATACGTTTTCTTTCGTATTCCATTGATGACGACACTTTCATCCGAACCGACTGATAAAGTTTATCAGCCAGTTCAAATACCGAAACAATCAATTTCCTGTAAATTTTTTGCCGCTCCGGATCCTGAATCCCTTCAACGGTGTATTTCAGCATATAATGATAGGTTTGTTCGAGGTTACGCCATTCGTCGCGGTAGATTTCAAGCGTATTTTCGACAATCATTTTTTCAAGCAAATCAAATGCAGGTTTCAACTTCCGGTCGGCCAGATTTTGGCAAACACCGGCATACAATATTTTGAGTTCTTTATCAGTCATTTTAGTCTGAAATAAAAAAACAATTAATCTGCAAAAAACTCTCCAATGTTTTTATCCGGATATTTTGTCGCAAGAAATTACAAAAGACTGCCAAAACCTGAGTTGTCATTCAGGTAACCCGCATAAAAACAAAAACATTAGTGGGTCCGGAGATTTGTAATCTCCGAAAAAAACCGCGGAGAAAATCCCTGTTTGCCCGCCAGGTATGCGAGCCACCCAAAATATCCTTAAACCGCTGGTCGTTTATATCCTTTTCGGTAAGGGCGGGCCATCAACTCTGTAGCTCTCTTGTTATCAACAATTGTTTGTTTTTGTGCAACCCATTTTACCTCGCTTCCGGTATAATACGAAATCATTCCCAACTGAACCGTGGCAGTTGATTGAAAAGCGTCTTCAATTGTGCAACTCAGCAAATTTTTGTTTTTTTCTTTCACAGCATTTATAAAATCGGCCACATGGTTTTCCTGCATTTTTGGTGTTTGTATATCCATGATTTCCTGTTGTTTATCTCTACCGGAAGGCATCATAATTAACCTGTTGTCGGAGGCAAACAAAGTTGCTTTTTCGCCATAAAAGAAAATCCCGTTGTTTAACTGTGTGTTTAAATCGCCGGTTCCCCACATCCTGTGCTGCCAAATTACCGGGCACTGTTCGAAATTCATTACTGCCCGCAAAGTATCGGGCGTTGTAATTTGGCCTGCCAGCGCTTTAAAACCACCTGTTGTGTAAAATGAGTTGGGCATTCCAAAATCCATGATGTAACGAATAGTGTCGATGTGATGAATTCCCCAGTCAACAAAATGTCCATTTCCGTATTCCTTTTCAAGCCGCCAGGCTTTGTGGCCAATATTTGGTCTGTAATCGAGTTTTGGCGCCGGCCCACACCAGGCATCCCAATCGAGCGATGCCGGTGGCGCCTGAACCGTTGTATCGGCCAGAATCGGATTGTAATGAATTTGTGCGCCAATTTCGTAAACCTTACCCAAAGTTCCCGTTTGAATTAAATCCTTCGCTTTCTTAAAAGCATTACTTTGCCTTCGCTGAAAACCAATCTGCACAATGTTACCGGCCTTTTTGGCTGCGGCCATCATTGCTTTTCCCTCGTCAATGTCGTATGCCAGTGGTTTTTCGCAGTAAATATCGAGGCCTTTTTCGCAGGCGGCAATAAACTGCAGGGCATGCCATTGTGGCGGTGTTCCAATCATCACTGCCTGCAGTCCTTTCACATCAAGCAAATCCTCATAATTTTTATATCCTGCCGGACGGGTTCCCTGCAGCTTTTCAATCTCACCAATACTTGCTTGAAGGTGTTCAAAATCCACATCGCAAACTGCAATTACTTCAACACTGCCTGTTTCAAGAGCTGCCTTGGTTATTACCATTCCGTACCATCCGGCGCCAATAAGGCCGATTTTCAGTTTTTGATTTTGTGCGCTTGAGATAAACGGAAATGCCATAACACCAGCAACTGTTCCGAGGGTGGTTTTTTGAATAAAATTTCGTCTGTCCATATTTTTAAGTTTAAAGTTCCTTGTTCAGAGTTCAAAGTTCAGGGTTCAAAGCTCTGAGTTTAGATTACCCTGAACACCGAACTTGAAACTCTAAACGCTACTGCACCCCTTTTACATTCATTTTTAATGTGTAAACTCCTTTTCTGGCGGTTACAAACAGAATGTTACGTTTTTTTCCGCCAAAGCAAACGTTAGCCGGGCTTTCAGGAAATTCGATCTCTTCGATTAATTCACCCTTTGGATTGTAAACCCAAACTTTGCCCGATGTTAGGTAAACATTTCCCTCGTTATCAATGGTCATTCCATCGCTGCCTTTTGGTGCGAAAAAGGTTTTGTTTGCGAGTGTTCCATCGGGCTTAATATCATATTTCCAGGTTTCATTGGCCTGGATATCGGCAACATATAATTTTTTCCCGTCGGGTGTTCCAATAATTCCATTTGGTGTTTTGAAATCGTCAATAACCCTTGTAATAGTTCCATCTTTTGCTAAATAATACACGCCCCTCACATCCTGAATTTCCTTGTGGCCTTCGGGCCACCACGGACGATGATAGAATGGATCGGTAAAATACAGTCCACCTTTTGGCGAAATCCATAAATCGTTTGGAGCATTTAAATGTTTCCCATCGTAGCCTTCATGCATT
>JBBIVS010000203.1:0-6772 GCA_037439605.1 Draconibacterium sp.
TTCACTTTAAACGCTTCCGCCGGATTTACTGTAAACAACTGAAAAATATCAGGTTGCGACAAACCGGATTTTTCGAGTGCAGGAATTAAATACTCCTCAATTTCGGTAAAACCGCGAAATTCGCCGTCGTTGGCTTCACCCGGTTTGTACCAGCCGGCATCGTGCGAAAACAGTACTTTTCCGAGCAAACCTTCTTTTTTCATCGTTTGTGCAAATTCAACGTATTTCTCAGTTTGGTCAGGTATGAAATTATCGAAAGCAATCCAAACACCCATTTTGGCAGCTTCGAGGTGTTTGCTGAAATCGGGTTCATTATTGGCGTGTGTCCAGATAAAAGCAGACGGATCAACTCCGTTTTGTTTTAATATTTCAATTTCCTGAAATGCAGGTAACGCCGGGCCGGTGTGCGACATAATGACAAGTCCGGTGGCTTTGTGGGTGATGCAGGCAGCTTCAACAACTTTGCGGTTGATTTCTTCCAGTGGTTTTCTTTCAACTGCAATTTTTATAAAACCCGGATAAATTCCTGTTCCTTCAATGCCGTTCTTTGCTTCATCAATCCAGCGCGCGGCAAGTTGATCTGCAGTTTCAGCAAAAGCATAATCCGGCAAAAATTTACCACCTACTGCACTGTACAATCCGGTATTTGTAATGATCTGTATTCCTGATTTTTCCGACAGCATTCTCATTAATTCAGGGTCGCGGCCCAAATAGGCAGGTGTGCATTCCACCAAAGTTTTGTACCCCAGTTTTTTAATTTCCAACAGATATGGAAGCACTTTTTCAATCACTTCTTCTTTATTCCAGCGGTGATAACCGGTGCTGTCGGCGCCAATAAAATCGACAAGCAAATGTTCGTGGTGCAGGGTTTTGCCAATTTCGCTTGCAGGAATTTCGCCGGTTACGGTTACAATTTGTGATTCTTTGGTGTTGCAGGAGAAGAGAAGGCAAAGACTGAGGTGGAGGATGAGGATTGAAAAAGAGGAAAAAGGATTGTATGCTTTCATAATATTTGATTCAGAATTACTTTACCAAAATACAAAAAAGCAATGAATTTTTCAGGTTTCAACCGGAAATAGCTGTATTTACTGTTTTGAGCGCTTCACTACAAGAAAGGCGCCTGTTATAACCAGCGATGCGCCAATGATTGTCATTACCGTAAATCTTTCATGTTCAATCCATTCTACTTTGAGCCAGGACAATAAACCCATCGTTACAAATGTTAGTATCGGGTTCAGGATAATTATGATACTGACTTTGTTTGCCTGAATTAGTTTCAGGGCTTTTGCCATAAAAGTGTATGAAATAAAAGTGTTTGCCCCAAGAAAAATCATCAGCAACCACCAGGCCCAGTTCAAATGTATCAACGTAGCCGGTTTTGCCAATGGAAGATACAGAAGCATCGGAAAGCCAAAAAGAAAAAGGTTCAGACTGTCAACCGGATAACGGGTTACCAGTTTTTTCTGGAGGATTGCATACAAAGCCCAGGCAGCGGCACTTGAAATTATGATGACAACACCCAGGTTGTACTCTTTTGAGTTGTCGAAAAACGCGTTAAGTTGGTCGCGGTAGAAAAAGGCAATACCGACAAACGAAACTGCAAAACCAATGATTTGATTTTTTCCGATGGATTCCTTAAAAAAAACAAATCCGGCAAGCGCCAGTAAAATCGGTCCAAGTTGTATAAATAACTGCGCATTGCTGGGAGTGGTGTAATGGATACCAAGCATAAAACTGATATAGTTCCATGAGAGTCCGAGCGCAGCAATAATAAGTAATACAGGAGGTTTTACCATCAGTTTAAATGACGATGGTTTTGCTATAATTTGCCAGCATGCCAGCATGATAAATGCTATCACAAATCTTAGCCAGACAATTGTAATTGGATCAACCATGCGGTCGGCCACTTTCAGACCAATGGCCAGAAATGCCCAGCACAGTGCAGTTATGGCGGCGTAAAGAATTCCTTTGGTGTGATTTTGCATTAACTTTTTATGCTCTTAACTTTCTACGGATTATACTTGAAACGGGTTGAATTTAAATGGATCACCTTTAAAATTGATTTTTGCCACAAAGACACCAAGACACGAAGATTTCACAAAGAAAACCTTTTCTCTTTCACAAATCTTTCCATGCTCCATCTTCCTCTGGTTTTAACCAATCTTTTGCCAATGATTGTTCAAACACAGAAAAATTCCGAATATCTTTTAAATCACTAACAGTATACAAGTCTTCTTCGTTTTTTAAATATTCAAATGATTTCGAATCAGTTGTAAGTTTTTGTATTCCTTCCAGAAGAATTTTGTCATCAATCTTACTTAGCAGAAATTCAGCAAAATCATTAATTTCCTGAATTTTGACATCAGGTACTGATGAATTTTAGCAATTGTTTCTTTTATTAAAATACTCCTGCTCATGACTTCATAATTTTTATCGAAGGATAAACAATTTTCAGATTAACGAAGTGTTGCACCAAGTTCCCGCTTAAACTGTTCAACCAGTTTTTGCATGGTTTTCTCGATGAATTTATCATTCAAAGTACCTTTGTCATCGCGCAAAATAAAACTTACGGCATACGACTTTTTCCCTTCCGGAACACCTTTTCCTTCATAAACATCAAACAAATCGACTTCGCGGAGAATTTTCCGTTCTGTTCTTTCGGCAACATCCTTTATCTGGCTGAATTTGATGTTTTTATCCAACAATAAGGCCAAATCTCTTCGGACTGCCGGGAACTTTGGCAACTCTTCAAAAACAACTTTGTGCTTTTTATGCATCATTGTAACATTGTCCCAGTTAAAATCAGCATAATAAACCGGGTTTTCAAGGTCGAATTTTTTGAGCCACTTTTTGGCCACAACTCCAACATTTACCAGATGTTTATTATTGAAACTGTAACTCAATCCCTCTGAAAACAACTCATTCTCAGTTTCCGTAATCTGCATTTGCCCGGTTGAAAATCCCAGTCGTTTTAAAATATTTTCGGCATAAGTTTTAATGGTGAAGAACGAAGTGGGCTTTTCCTTCTCAGTCCAGTTTTCGTTCTCCTTGTTTCCGGTAACCAATAAACCGAGGTGTTCTTCTTCCCAGTAATTCCTTTCAGGGTGGTCTTTCAGTTCGGTGCCTTTGTAAAAATAACAGTTGCCAAATTCGTAAAACCTCAGGTTTTTGTTTTGCCTGTTTAAATTGTACACAACTGTTTCGAGGCCGCCAAAAAGCAGGGTTTGCCTCATCCCGTTTAAATCGGCACTGAGCGGATTCAGTATTTTAACTGTTTGTTCTTCCTTGTAATTTTTCAATCCGGTATAATAACCTGCTTTGGTCAGCGAGTTCGACCAGATTTCGTTGAAGCCTTGTGCAGTAAGCATTTCAGCAATGATATTCCTCACCTGGTTGGGATCAGGTTTTTCGGCAGTTTGCAATGATGCGTTTACCTGGGATGGGATTTCAACATTGTTGTACCCATAAATCCTGAGCAGCTCCTCAATTACATCTGCTTCGCGTTTTACATCAACACGATATGGCGGAACCAAAAGCGAAAGCCCGTTTTCGGTTTCCGATTCGATTTTAATTTCAAGTGAAGCCAGAATATTTTTGATGGTTTCCTTCCCCAAATCTTTTCCAATTAACCGTTTGATATTGTGATAAGTAACATCCACTTTAAAATCGGCCACCGGCTGCGGATAAATGTCAACAATTTCAGAAGAAATGGTTCCGCCGGCAACTTCCTTTATTAACATTGCAGCGCGTTTCAATGCGTAAATTACCCCGTTGGGGTCGGTTCCGCGTTCGAAACGGAAAGAAGCATCGGTGTTCAAACCATGCCTGCGGGCGGTTTTACGGATATAAACCGAATCGAAATAAGCGCTTTCGAGAAAAATATTTTTTGTCGTATCTTTTACCCCTGAATCAATTCCGCCAAAAACGCCGCCGATGCACATTGGTTCCATATCGTTACAAATCGACAAATCATTTTCATCCAATTTCCGCTCAGCTTCATCAAGTGTAACCATTTTTGTTCCGTCCGGTAAAGTTCGGACAGTAACCTTTCCCGATGAAATTGCCGCTGCATCGAAAGCATGAAGCGGCTGGCCTGTTTCGTGAAGTACAAAATTGGTAACATCAACAATATTGTTAATTGGCGACTGACCGATAGCTTTTAATCGTTGTTTTAACCAGGCGGGCGATTCCTGCACGGTAACATCCGAAATGGTAACTCCCGAATAACGCGGACAGGCTTCTGTATTTATTACTTCAACCGGAATTTCGAGATTGTGGTTATCCACTTTAAAATCGTCAACCGATGGGCGTTTCAGTGAAATGTCCTGCGATTTTCTCAGAAAAGCTGCCAAATCGCGGGCTACGCCAATATGCGATGCCGCGTCGATCCGGTTTGGAGTCAGGTCAACTTCAATAACCCAGTCAGATTCAACTTTGAAATAATCTTTTGCCGGAGTGCCAACTTTGGCGTTTTCATCCAAAACAATAATTCCGGCGTGGTCGGTTCCAATCCCGATTTCGTCTTCGGCGCAAATCATCCCTTCCGATGTTTCTCCCCTGATCTTCGATTTTTTTATGGTAAATTCATCGTTCCCCATATAAAGCGTAGTACCAACCGTTGCAACAACCACTTTTTGTCCGGCTGCCACATTTGGCGCTCCGCAAACAATTTCAAGCAAATCGCCGGTTCCAATGTTAACGGTGGTTTTGCTAAGGTGATCGGAATTGGGATGTGGCACACAGGTTACAACCTCGCCAATTACAAGTCCCTTCATTCCGCCTTTAACGGTTTCAACTTCTTCAATACCTCCTACTTCCAAACCAATTTGGGTTAGAATTTTTGCAATTTCTTCGGGCGATTGTTCAAGCGCGATGTAATCCTTTAACCAGGAATAAGATATGTTCATTTTATTGCTTTTTTTTGAATCGGACAAAAGTAAGGATTTTTTGTTGCAATTACTTTGGTGTTTTAAGTTCAAAACATGGAAATCAATCATATCTGCAAAAACTAATTTTAATTATTTTCGCCACCTTATTTAAATCAAATAATTTGGCAAAAATGAAGAAACTATTAATCATTATGTTTGTTTCAGGGATAACACTTTTCTCGTGTTCAACCCAGAAAAAAGAAATTAACGCGAATATGGATAATCCTTTTTTTAAGGAGTGGACTACACCCTTTGGCGTACCGCCTTTTGAAGACATAAAAGAAGAACATTATGTGCCGGCCATTGAGGAAGGGATTAAACAGCATCAGGCTGAAATTGATGCAATTATTGTCAATACCGAAGAGCCTACATTTGCCAATACAATTCTTGCATTAGACAAATCGGGTCAAATACTCAAAAAAGTGAGCGGTGTTTTTGGACCGATGAATTCTGCCAACACCAACGATTCAATTCAGGCAATTGCGCGCCGGATTTCGCCAATGATGACCAAACACAGGGATGGAATCTCAATGAATCCTGACCTGTTTAAAAAGGTAAAAGCTGTTTACGAAAAAAGGAAAGAAATGGGTTTGGATGACCAGCAGTTGCGGGTTGTCGAAAAGATTTACCAGGATTTTGAACGAAACGGGGCAAATCTGTCGGTTGAAGATCAGGAAAAACTCAAAAAAATCAACGAACAACTGGCAACCCTGAGTTTAAAATTCGGAGAAAACCTGTTGGCTGAAACCAATAAAAACTTTAAACTGGTGGTTGACAAAGAAGCTGATTTGGCAGGTTTACAACCAGATGTTATTGCCCGTGCAGCAATGGACGCGCAAAAAACAGGTGACTCAGGAAAATGGGTTTTTACACTGGCAAAACCAAGTATGCTGCCATTCCTGACTTATGCAAAAGACCGCGACTTGCGCGAAAAATTGTACCGCGGTTATTTTATGCGCGGCGACAATGATAACGAATTCGACAACAAGGAAATCATCAAAAAAATGGTAAAACTCCGCGATGAGCAGGCTAAATTACTTGGCTTCAACAATTTCGCCGAATACCAGATTGACGTCAACATGGCAAAAACACCACAGGCAGTTTACGATTTTCTTTTAAAATTATGGGCTCCTGCCATTAATATTGCCAAACAGGATGTAAAGGAAATGCAGGCAATTATAGACAAAGAGGGCGGCAATTTCAAACTGGCATCATGGGACTGGTGGTATTACAATGAAAAACTGAAAATGCAGAAATTCGAACTGGATGAAAATGAGGTAAAGCCCTATTTCAGCCTGGATAATGCTAAAACCGGAGTTTTTTATGTTTGCGAAAAATTGTACGGAATCAAATTCATCAAACGCGATGATTTACCAACTTACCATGCTGAAGCCGAAGCCTATGAAGTGCAGGAAGCCGATGGTTCGTTTTTGGGAGTACTGTACATGGATTTTCATCCGCGCGATGGCAAAAGAGTTGGCGCCTGGTCAACTGCTTTCCGCAGTGCCACTTACAGAAATGGGGAACGAATCCCGACCATCGGTTCAATTGTAATGAACTTTACTCGCCCTGCAGGAGATACACCTGCTTTGCTTAGTTTTGATGAAGTTTCAACATTTTTCCACGAGTTCGGCCACGCATTGCACGGTTTATTTGCCGATGGTTTGTATGATCGCACAGCACGCGACGTGCCACGCGATTTTGTAGAACTGCCGTCGCAAATTATGGAAAACTTGGCTGCCGAACCCGAAGTGATGAAAGTTTATGCAAAACATTATCAAACTGGCGAAGTAATTCCGGATGCATTGATTGAAAAACTTGAAAAAAGCGGAACTTTTAACCAG
>JBBIVS010000204.1:0-6704 GCA_037439605.1 Draconibacterium sp.
TCTAAAATGAATTCAAAAATGAAAAAAAACCGATTGCCAAAAGTGGTAAGCATGATAATACCACTGTTGCTTTTTTCGATTTGTAGCTTTGCCCAGACCATCACGGTCAGCGGCACAGTTACAGACAAGGCGGGAGAACCAATACCTGGTGTTACTGTAATGCAGAAAGAAACCACACGGGGTACTATTACCACAATGAACGGTAATTACAGCCTTCAGGATGTTAGTCCAAAAGGAATACTTGTTTTCTCATTTGTGGGAATGAAAACCATGGAAATTCCTGTTAACGGACAAACTGTAATTTCAGTTCAACTCGTTGCAGATATTACCGACCTTGAAGAGGTAGTGGTTGTGGGATATGGCACACAACGCAGGGAAGCTGTTACGGGTTCTGTGGCGTCAGTAAGTGGCGATGTTTTGCGCGAAATACCTGCTTCAAATTTCACCCAGGCGTTGCAAGGCCGAATTGCAGGCGTTGAGATGGAACAAACTTCAACCCGACCGGGTTCGTCGATGCAAATCCGCATCCGCGGCACAAGATCACTGACTGCCAGTAACGATCCGTTAATAGTGCTTGACGGAATACCGTTTACCGGAACGATTAGCGAAATTAACACCAATGACATTAAGAGCATGGATATCCTGAAGGATGCTTCGGCAACTGCCATTTATGGTTCACGAGGCGCCAACGGTGTAATTTTAATAACAACCAACAAAGGACAAAAAGGACAAAAGGCAAAAATAAGTTACAATGGCCGCCAGGGTATGAGTACAATTTTTTCAAAATACCCCATGATGGACGGGCCTGAATTTGTTGCCCTGCGCACTGCATCAGGCAGATACACAAACGGGCAGGATGAATCAAATGATGTGAATACCGACTGGCAAGACCTGTTTTTCAGGAATGGAATTCAGGCAAGTCACGATGTCGGACTTTCAGGTGGCACCGCCAATGGAAGCTACATCTTTGGTGTTGGTTACCTTAAGGATCAGGGTTTAATACCAACTAACGAATATAACCGTTACAGTTTGCGCACTTCAATTGATCAGGAAGTAGGTAAATGGTTTCGGTTTGGGGTTACCTCAAACAGTAACATTAACTTTACTCAAGGCAACCAGGTAGGTTTGTACGGGGTGTTAAGCATGTCGCCTATTGCCAACCCTTATAACGAAGATGGCACTTTGAAAAGAACCATAAAAATGCCGTTGGATGAACAGTTTACATTAACGAGAGAAGTGGTGGAAGGGCTTGAAGATGAGTGGTTAAGTGAGAACAGGGGATTTGCAACTTATAATTCTGTATATGGTGAGGTTAAAATTCCGGGAGTTGAGGGTTTAAAATATCGTGCCACCCTCGGTGCTGATTTTGTACAAAATAACACCGGAAATTATACTGCTGAAGGAGTAAACAGCAGCAATCCAACTACCGAATCAACGGCATCCATCACCAATTCGCACAGGTATTACTGGGTTTTTGATAACCTTGTTACCTACGATCGTATTTTTGCCGATAAACACAGGGTAAATGCAGTTGCTCTTTATTCTGCCGAGCAAACCACTTTCTTTGACTCGGGAGCAACAGCAAAGGGTATTCCTTCAAAAGATTTCCAGTATTACAGTCTGGGTCAGTCTTTAGGTGAAAAAACGGTAAGTAATGGAAATTACAGTCAAAGTGGTTTAATTTCATACATGGGCCGTGTGATGTACGAATTCGGCGACAAGTATATGCTTTCTGCAACTGTGCGTTCCGATGCTTCATCTCGACTGGCAGAAGGACATAAATGGCATACTTATCCCGCAATATCAGCCGGTTGGAATATTGGAAACGAATCATTTATGCAGGATGTCTCCTGGATTGACCGGTTAAAAATCCGTGCAGGTTACGGACAAACTTCAAATCAGGCTGTTGCCGCTTACAGTACACTTGGCCGTTTAAGTTCAAGAGATTACAACTTTGGCAATACTACTTACGCTACAGGATACTATGTAACTCAATTACCTAATCCGGATTTAGGATGGGAGTATTCAGAAACCTGGAACTTTGGTTTGGACTTTGGCATGCTTAAAAATCGCCTGACGGGCACTATTGAATATTACATAACGAATACCAAAGATATTCTGTTAGGCCTTGGCTTACCGCAGACATCAGGAGTAACAAGCTATACTGCCAATATCGGGGAAACTCAAAACAAGGGTGTTGAATTTACACTCAACGGTACAATTTTGGACGATGTAAACGGATGGACTTGGGACGCCGGTATAAACTTTTATACCAACAATAACGAGTTGGTAGCCCTTGCTTCCGGTCAGACAAGAGACGAAGGTAACGGCTGGTTCGTAGGTTACAGCATCAACTCTGTTTACGATTACCAAAAAATTGGGCTGTGGCAAAAAGACGATCCTTATCTAAGTGTTTTGGAGCCGGGAGGTAATGTAGGAATGATTAAAGTTAAATACACCGGCGATTTTAAAGATGATGGAACACCGGTCAGACAAATCGGTCCTGCCGACAGACAAATACTTGAAGTTGATCCCGATTTTCAGGGCGGTTTCAATACTCGTGTTGCTTACAAAGGTTTTGATCTGAATATTATTGGTAGCTTCCAAAGCGGCGGTATCCTTGTGAGTACGCTTAACGGACCAAGCAGTTACCTAAATTTGATGACCGGACGAAGGGGAAACATCAAAGTTGATTACTGGACTCCGGAAAACACAGGAGCCAAATATCCTGCCCCAAACGGTGTGTTAAGCGCCGACAATCCAAAATATTTAAGCACGATGGCTTATTTCGATGGTTCATACCTTAAGGTGAGAAATATTTCACTTGGGTATAACTTCAGCCAGTATTTGCTTAAAAACTCTGGCGTTGATTTGCGCATGAACTTCACTGTCCAGAATCCGTTTGTGATGCTGTCTGAGTTCAACAGGGAAACGGGAATGGATACTGAAACCAACTCGCGCGGAAACGAGAATGTTGCAACAGGCGGCTATAATAACCGTATATTGACAGTAGGTTTTAACACGCCTTCGACCCGGAATTACATCATTGGAATTAATTTGACATTTTAATAAGGAATACTATGAAACACATGAATATAAAAATGATAATTGGAACAGTCTTGTTGACTGTGTTCCTGATAGGATGTTCTGATATTTTAGAGGAACAGCCACGCAGTATTTTTGAACCCGGTTTTTTCAAATCCGAACAGGGTGTCAATGGAGGTCTGACTGCGCTGTACGCACACCTGCGTTACATTTACGGAAACGCCTACTACTATAATTCAGGTGTAACCGGCACCGATGAAGCAACTTATGCCCAAAGTGCCGATGCTAATTTTAAGGTGATGGACATTAGCGGCCAGGGGAATATCACTTCCACTGCAACGGGGGGAACCGGTACTTTATGGGACAATGCATTCCCTGCTATCAACACAGCTTCCGGTATTATTGAAAATGCCTCTGCAGTTGGACTTAAGGCATCACTGATTGCCGAAGCCCGGTTTTTCCGTGCATTCGACTATTTTCAACTGGTGCAAACTTATGGAGGAGTGCCATTGGACTTGGGCGCCGGAGAATTGAAGTTTAACACATCGCCGGTAAGGGTTTCAGTGCGAAACAAAGTGCCCGAGGTTTACACGAAAGCCATTTTTCCTGATTTACTTGCAGCCGTTAACGATTTACCTGATGTTGGTCGGTTAACCGGTACTGTTACAAAAAACGTTGCCCGCCTGTTTTTGGCAAAAGCTTATCTTACGTACGGCTGGTGGCTGCAAAATCCAAACAACATTCCTACCTATCCGGCGGCTGACCGAACAGATCCTGACGGAAAAAATGCCCAGTGGTATTTCCAGCAGGCTTATGAGGTTGCAACCACAGCTATCGATAACCCGGGACCTTACGGTTTAATGCCAACATTTTACGAATTGCATGTTGGTGGAAATGAGCGTAATAAAGAAATGATGTTATACGCTGATCACACTGAAAAAAGCGAAAAATATAATGGCGCCAGTCTTACTTTTGGAAGTGGCGGTGGTGCTGATAATTTTGCTGCATGGATGATGACTTGGAACTACACGGAAATCAGGAGTCATAAAACTCCTGAACTTACAGGTGCAATTAGTTCCGTGCTACGTGAAGCTTCGCAGGATTTGGGTCGTCCATGGACACGCATGGCTCCGGTAATCAACGTTTTCGAAACTACATTTGCCAACAAAACTGAGGATTCAAGGTTCGATGGTACTTTTACAAACGTTTATCGCGGAAACTGGCCCAAAGGAGGTGACAAAACCGAATTCTATTATGGAGCAAACGGATTAAAAGTTTATCCGGGTGACCCAATCCTGTCTTTCCTTCCCACAGAACCTGCAACACCAATTACTTATCCTTCCGGAGCTGGCACAAGTAATGTTGGCGGAGGAACTTTACCAGGAAGAGCCGATTATGTTATAGCCCTCAGTGGCATAAGCAGAGTTGTTTATCCCGGAACATGGAAAATGAGTACTTACCGTACCGATAATGCCGGTGGATTGGGACAACCTAATGCAGCAATTACCCGTCCATTCAATATTGCAAAATTCTCTGAATTCTACTTCATTGCTGCCGAAGCTGCAGTTAAGGGAGCTACAACCAAATCAGGTAAAAGCGCAAAGGAATTGATCAATGTTATCAGGGCGCGCGCAGGCAAATGGAAATTCGACAGGTACAACAATGTTTCAAAAACCACAGATCATAGCGCTGCTTTAATCGCTGCCACACCTGCCACCATTGATATCAACTTTATTTTGGCAGAAATGTCGCGTGAATACTACGGAGAAGGTTTCCGCTGGTTCGATTTGGTGCGCACACAAAAATGGAACGAATTAGCTGCTACCTACAAAATAGCTTCAAGTACTAAAGGTGACCATAATGCGGTAACTGTCACGCGCAGTATTCAACCTTACCACTACCTGCGGCCTATACCGCAAAGCCAGATCGACGGTATGGAAATGACACCGGAACAAAAAGCCGCTTACCAGAACCCGGGGTATAATTAGTAAGAAAGAGTTTTTTTCATAAAGTTAATAGCTTATATGATCCTATATTAAGAAGGAGATGAAAAGGAAAAAAGCGCCGCCGATTTTGCGCGGCGCTTTTTTTATTTTCAAATTTGTAAAAAAAAGGAAAATGAAGAATAAAATTGTATTCTTCCTGACAGGATTTATTTGCAGTGTTGCAGGCTCAATAAGTTTAACACAATGTAAAAAATCAGATTACGAAACACATTTCAGGGAGCGCATTTCTTTAAACGAAAGTTGGGGTTTCTTTAGATACGATTCAATTTCGAAAGCCGACTTGCTGATTTATGACGTCCGACCCGAGATTACTGACAACGCCGACAACAAAGTTGCTGATGCCAAACCAACCGAAGCCGTTGAGGTGAAAACAGCAAAGGAAGTTCTGAAACCCTGGATTTTGCCTTCCGGTAATAATTTCATCAAAGATCCCGCAAACCAGCATGTTCGTCCCGAAGGGAATCCGGGTAGCGATTTTCCATTTGTGCAGGGAAACTTTGACGATAGCTCTTGGGAGAAAGTGAACCTTCCGCACGATTGGGCAATAAAAGGGCCTTTCCAAACCGGATGGGATTCGGAAGTAGGCGGTGGTATGGGACGGTTGCCGGTCAATGGAGTTGCCTGGTACCGAAAGAAACTCGATATTCCGGCCACGGATGCCGGCAAATCAGTTTTTCTCGATATTGATGGCGCCATGTCATACTCCATTGTTTGGCTCAATGGAAATTTGGTTGGCGGATGGCCTTACGGGTACAATTCTTTTCGATTGGATTTGACACCATATATTAATTTTGGTGGCGAAAACCAACTGGCAATCCGGCTCGATAATCCCAATCATTCAGCGCGGTGGTATCCGGGAGCAGGGCTTTACCGCAATGTTTGGCTTATAAAAACAAATCCTGTTCATGTTGGTCAGTGGGGAACTTATGTAACCGCAAAAGAAATTTCAACGAAATCAGCTGCAATAGGAATCTCCGTAACCATCGATAACGATTCGAAAACCGATGCAACGGTTGAAGTTTCGACCTCAATTTATGAGGTGGATGCTGATGGAAACAGGAAAGGCAATCCGGTTGTTGTTTTTTCAACCTTGAATTCAATGGTTCACGCCGGAGAAAGTACAAAAGTTGAAAGCTCAGTTATTATTAAAAATCCAAAACTTTGGGGGCCGCCGCCAACTCAGCAACCCAATCTTTACATTGCTGTAACTACTTTGTTGCAGAAGGGAAAACCTGTCGATAAATACGAAACCCGGTTTGGGATACGCTCATTGGAATTTAATCCCGATAAAGGAATTTTTGTGAATGGTGAACACATTCAGATTAAAGGTGTAAATCAGCACCACGATTTGGGAGCTTTGGGCGCTGCTTTCAATACCCGCGCTGCCGAACGTCAACTGGAGATTTTACGCGAAATGGGTTGTAATGCAATCCGGATGGCACACAATCCGCCTGCTCCCGAATTGCTTGAACTGACTGACCGGATGGGCTTTTTGGTTATCGACGAGATTTTCGATTCGTGGGAGCGGAAGAAAACGCCACACGATTTTCACTTGATTTTCCCTGATTGGTCGGAACCTGATACCCGCACTTTAATCCGCCGCGACAGGAATTGCCCTTCGGTAATCATCTGGAGTTTTGGCAACGAAGTGGG
>JBBIVS010000205.1:0-6683 GCA_037439605.1 Draconibacterium sp.
TTTTTGTGTGGAATCAGTTTTCAAACGGGTCTTTTCACGGCCGATGCCGTTGTCGGTAATGGTACATTGAAGCAAATCTTTGCCTTCTTTTTTAAATTCAATGGAGAGATGGCCTTTCCGCCTGAGGTTTACAAATCCATGCCGTATTGCATTTTCGGCAAAAGGCTGAACCAACATGGGCGGCAGAAAAATAACTGCAGCATCATCTCCCTCGCAACAGTTAATACTAAAGTCAAACTTATCGGGAAAACGCATTTGCTCCAGTCTCAGGTAACTTTTCAGAAAATCTGTTTCCTGTTCCAGCGGAATCATGCGAAGAGTAGCGTTTCCCAACGACTGGCTCACCACTTTTGAGAAATCGGACAGATACGTCAGAACCTCATCCATTTTATTGGCCAACACAAAATATTGTATGCCATTCATACAATTAAAAATAAAGTGAGGATTCATTTGGGCTTGCAGGGCCTGCATTTCCAGTTCCGCTATTTTCTTTTCAATTTCTGATTTTTGTAACTGTTTATTTCTTTTCGAATCGGTGTATTTCCGTGTTATCAAAACTGCCAGCACCAATAATATAAGGAGTCCCAGAACATTGAAGTACCAAAGTTGCCACCATGGACGAAGGATTTTAAACTCAAAACTAAGCGACACTGCCTGGGTCTGAGTTCGCAAATTGGTTGACTCTACAATGAAGGAATACTGGCCGGGAGGAAGGTTGGTATAAACTGCTCTTCTGCCCGCGGTCCAGTTACTCCATGTTTTATCGTACCCCTGAAGCATGGCCCGGAACCTGTCTTTCCCCGGATCGGTGTAATTCAGGATATCATAATTAAAAATGAGGTTGTTTTCTGAATGTTTCAGGTTCAATTTAGCAACTGGTAATGATGTCCAGGGGTGCAATCCAATTTTCAATATGCTGTCAACCGGTGTATTATTGATTTCCAAAAACTTCAAAATAACTTTGCCCTTTTCGTTTGTCGGGGAAAGAAAACTGCTGGTATAAAACCTGATAAGCTGGTCGCCTGCACCTATCCAAAGATTGCCGGATTTATCCAGCACAGCTTTTTTTGATGAATGCCCGGTATATCCGTTTTCTTCGTCAATAAAGTGAATAGTGGTTTTATTCGTTCTGTAAAGTTCATCGAGGTCGATGCAATTTAACCCGAGGTTGGTGCCTGCCCACAGTTTGCCTTTTTGGTCGGTAACAAGCCACGAAATGCTATTTCCCTGCAAACCGTCTTCATTGTTGAGCCGGTATCTTATTTTTAGCGAATCGTTCTTATAATCTGCAATATAGATTTCGCCCGTGTTGGAACCGAAAATCACATGTCCATGTTCATCGAAACAGATGTCATTCAGGCTGTTGCTGAAGGTGGAATCGGTTTTGTTGAAATTTACAAGCCTAATTCCTTCGCTCATCCATAAACCAGTTGTCCGCGTTGCATACCAGTTTTGAAAACCATTTTTTACTAGACGTTGTACAAATTTGGGATCCCCATTCTGTGTAAAACGAATAAATGAAGTCGGTGAATACAACCAGTTTCGACTTAACCAGTTGCCATTTCCCCTGAATTTAGGGTTGAATGTGGTATTTTCAAGATTGGAAACAACTATGGTATCTCCCATCACCGAAAGTTCACTTTGAGGGCCTTCCTGTCCCAGATAAACAGTTTCCCGTTTCTCTTCATTGTATCTGAAAAGACCGAATTCGTTGGCGAAAATTATTGATTTGTCATTATCCCCGATTACTCGATCAAAGTAAAATTTAGTTCGTTTTTCAAAATCGTGGAGCAATCCGGCATCCATTTTTACTGGTTTTAGCCGGGTTGAAAAATTGGGGGGATATTGCGTTATTCGTTTGTCGTTCCAAAAACGCCTGTAAGTCAGCATCATCTGGCGCTTATCCATCAATGAACTTGTTCTGTCGGGCGACATTCTGATTAGTTCGCAGTCGCCCGAAATCCAAAGCGTATTTTTTGAGTCGATAAACAAGTTGTTTATGTTATTTTGTTCGAGGTTGAAATAAGATGGAGGAAATTGTGTAATTGCAGAAAACGGAACTTTAAACAAACCTTCATTCAGGGTTCCAATCCAGAGTATATCCTGTTCCCTGTCGTAAAAAACTGTCCATACTTCCCTGTCGGTAATACCAAAAGCTGATGTGTAATTCTGAAAAGTTTTTCGGTCGTACCTGAAAACACCTCCCTTAAAACTCATTCCTGCAACCGACCAACTGGCCAACCACAAATCGCCCCGTTTGTCTTCTGTAATCCCAAAAATCTGGCCGATTGTGTCGCTTTTCAAAGTTCCATTCTGGTTTATCAGCCAAACCCCAAAATTATAGTTTGAAAAAACTGTGTCACCCTTTGAAGTAATATAACACGAAAAACTGCCACCGGGATAATTTTTCCCGCTGTCGTGAACGCTGATAAATTCATTTTTATCGGGATAGTAGCGAATTGGATTGTGATGACTGTAAGTAGTGATGTACATAAACTCACCGGCGTCAACAATATCTGTGATTGCCCCGAAAAATATTTTATCAGTCAGTTTTCCTGAAAATGTGGTGATTTTATCGTTTTTGATAGTACTGATATAATCATATCCACCGGCAACCAGACAATTAAATTTCTTTGACCAGCAAAGCACACGTATCCTGTCATCTTCAAGCCCGTCTTTTTTTGTAAATCTTTTAAACTGAACCCCATCGTATTTGTAAAGTCCTTCGCCCATGCTTCCAAACCATAAGTTCCCTTCGGCATCTTCGGCAATTGACCAAATCTGGTTCGCCGTCATTCCTTCCGAAGGTTTAAATATGCGGAATGATTTTCCGTCGAAAGTACTCAACCCGGCATCGGTGCCAATCCACATCAAACCCCGGGAATCCTTGTAAATACAGCGAATACCCATACTCGGCAAACCATCGCGCATTGTAAAATTGCGGGTGGGATAGGTTTGGGCAAACAGTAATAACGGATTCAGTACTATAAAAAGTAAAAGCAAGCGCCATGGTATAAGCAAAGCAAGTTTTACACTTGGCCGCTTTGTTGAAAATGCAATATTTAACTTAAATTTTTTACGCATTGACTTTTTAAATTCTCCTGTAATTCACCTTTTATGCTGATGGTTAGTTAACTACGTGTAAGCGCCTTTACAAAATCGTCATTTCTCCGGGTGGCCACATCCAGTTTGGTTCCATCTTCAAGTACTACACGAAAGCCATCAGTCCGGGTGTAGGTTTTAATGTAACTGAGGTTGACCAGATGCGACTTGTGAATCCTGAAAAAGAGTTCCGCAGGAAGTAACTTCTCCACTATGTTAAGCGGTTTTGATATCAGCAGTTTTCCCCCATCTATAGTAAAAATTTTTGTGTAATTCTGATCTGCTTCGCAATACATTATCGAATTCACTTTTTCAAGCTGAAACCCATTGAATGTGGGCAGGGCGACTTTTTCAATATTGGAAGAAACCGGATTGAGAACACTGATCAGTTTATCGATACTTTCAACTGTAACACCCTTTAACTGCTGTTTCTCATACAACGCGATGGCTTCTTTCAGGTCTTCAACACCCACAGGTTTCAGAATGTAATCGAGCGCTGCCACTTTTATGGCTTTTATGGCATACTCTTTATAAGCGGTGGTGAAAATAACCGAGAATGATACCTGCTGAAAATATTTGAAAATATTAAAACCGTTTTCATCCTGCATTTCGATATCGAGAAACACGAGGCCGGGATTATGTTTATAAATGGCAAAAACACCTTCTTTCAGCGATTCCGCCTTGGCCAGAACTTTTATCTTTTCAGGGAAATAGCGGGCGAGCATTAACTCCAGTGCATCTCTTGCAGGCTTTTCGTCGTCTATAATTACACATCTGATCATCGGTTAAACAGTATTGGCATTGTTACAAATATCGCAAAAAATGTGTGATTCAGCAGGCTAATAATAAACTGCCAATTTTTGCAGTTTTCCGTTTCGATTCATTAAAAAGAAAGCGGTCGCTCACCGTTAAGGCAACCACTTACTGCCAGCGTGTTAGGGTTAGAATTTGGCATTTTGATAAAAGTGGCTGTTCGTTTTTGCATTTACCGGTATTCAAAAATGGTTTCAGCCCTATGCTCTTTTATCTGCCCTTCTATTATAAGTTGAATTTCCTGTTTTTTATTTAACTGAAACAAAATTAATACAATCATCAGATGTTAACAGGCAAATGTATAAGCGAGGGTATTTGGAAGATAAACGTAAGAATTTGATTGATTATCGCAAAAAAAGTAATGTGTTATTTATTTTAATTCTATGATGTACCCTTTCCCCAAACAATTCGTTCCAACTGGAATCAAAGCCTTTAACTTGATAAGCGGCCCGTCCTTTGTAACCCCGCTTTCAAGAAACAAATCATTGGTACTTTAAACAGCAGCAACTTTCTACCCTTTCGGAATCTCAACACTGCCTTTTTCGGTAAGGAAAACAACAAACAGTTTTTCAGTTTCTGGTTGTTTAACAGTAAATATACAATTTATGAAATTGCCCCTAAAACTTTGAAAACAGTGAAAATTGCCGAGGAGAAAATAATTACCATAGTGAATAAAATCAATTCTGAAAAATAAAAAAAATTGAATATCTTTCAATTCTTTTAAGAGCAGCTTTTATTTTTTTAACGATTGTTATTGGCCGCACTCATAAACCTGATTATTACTGAATTTATGTTAGTTTTTTTATTGATATTCTGCATTTTGTTTATAGTTGTTTCAACTGCAAAATTCAAACTTCACCCATTTATTGCATTGCTTCTGGCAGCAATTGGATTCGGATTATTTTCAGGAATGCCGCTGCCTGAAATTATTAAATCGGTTAACGGGGGATTTGGCAACACCATTGGTTATATCGGAATCGTGATTGTGGCAGGTTGTATTATTGGCACTTTTCTCGAAGAATCGGGTGGGGCATATATTATGGCCCGAAAAATTCTTGGGCTTGTGGGAGAAAAACATGTTCCGCTTGCCATGGCAATTTTGGGTTATTTTGTATCGATCCCGGTTTTTGCCGATTCAGGATTTGTAATTTTGTCGCCATTAAACAGGGCGCTTTCAAAACGGGCGAAAATTTCCCTGGCAGGCCCGGCAATAGCGCTCAGCCTGGGGCTTACCATCACACATTGCCTTGTTCCGCCAACGCCGGGGCCAATTGCAGCCGCTGGTATATTACAGGCCGATATAGGTTTGGTAATTATAGTGGGTTTGGTTGTAAGTTCGGTAACGGTTTTTACAGCGTGGATTTTTGCCACAAAATTTGCCTCACGGATTTTTATTGACCCCAATCCCAATGAAAGTGAAGAACAGATTATCGAAAAAGTAAAGGAAGCGCCTTCTGCGGTAAATGCTTTTATCCCGATTATCATTCCGCTATTGTTAATCGTTTTAAAGTCGGTTTCCGATTTTCCAACCAATCCACTCGGAACGGGCTTTGGCAAAACCTTTTTCGGGTTTATCGGCGAACCGGTAATTGCATTAATCATCGGTGTATTTTTTGCTTTCAGGCTACCCAAAAAATTCGATAGGAATATGCTTTCAACAACCGGATGGGTTGGAAAAGCCCTGCTGACATCGGCAGTCATAATACTGATAGCCGGTGCCGGAGGCTCATTTGGAATGGTTTTAAGAAACTCGGGGATAGGCGACCTTTTGGGAAGTTCTCTTTCTAAATTGAATTTGAGCATCTGGTTACCGTTTATTATCGCGGCATCGCTAAAAAGCGCCCAGGGTTCTTCAACCGTTGCAGTTATTACCTCAGCATCAATAATGGCCCCCATGATGACAATTTTGGGATTTGATACCCCGCTTGAAAAAGCACTTGTTATTTCGGCGATTGGCGCAGGTTCAATGGTGGTTTCGCAGGTAAACGACAGTTTTTTCTGGGTTGTTACCCAAATGTCGGATATGAATGTTAAAACCGGGTACAAATTACATACTTTGGGAACTTTGGTAAGCGGATTGACTGCGATGACGATGGTTTGGGTTTTATATACGATTTTTTGTTAATTTACATTTTGAAGAAAAATATATGTTATGAAGAAAAAAGTGATACTGAATATTGAATCGGTTTACACGGCAAATGCCTTTCAGATTGGTTCAGAAACTTTTATAGCCGCCGGTTCGGAAACAAAGCCCGAAGTTTATCTTTACAATCTCTCTTCCGGCAATTCAAGTCTTGTAACCGGTTGTCCCGGGGGTGTGATGAGTTTTATCCCTGTCCCCGGAAATCCTGATTTTTTCTTTTCGATAATGGGATTATTCCCTCCCTTTATTGGCGCCGAAGCGGGTGTTTTTATGCATCGCAGAACCGGTGACAAATGGGAAACCCAAAAAGCAATGGATTTGCCGTTTGCCCACAGGTGCGAAATTATTACCCGGAACGGGAAAAACTATCTGTTTGCTGCAGCAGTAAGCAAGCACAAGGAAAATCCGGCTGATTGGTCAAAACCTGGTGAAATGCACCTGATCAGGCTTGACGATAATATCAAATTACCATTAAAACCCGAACTGATTGACAACTCGCTCACCCGTAACCATGGAATGTTGCGCACGCAAATTAATGGCGCAGAAACCGTTTGCATGTCGGGCGCCGAAGGGATTTTTTATTTCGAACAACAACCCGGCGATAATTGGGTGAAAAAATCTTTGT
>JBBIVS010000206.1:0-6681 GCA_037439605.1 Draconibacterium sp.
TAAATCCTCAGCCCTTTTATGTACTTTACTACCGATTAAGGCATAATACAGAAGATATGCAAGCCCTGCAACAATTACCCAGTAGCTTGGCATGTAACCGGCAATATCGGCAACTTTTCCCTGAATTGCAGGTAGAATACCGCCTCCGCATACCATAACCATAAAAATACCGGAAGCTGCTGCGAGGTATTTCCCCAGTCCCTCAACGGCAAGGTTGAAAATTCCACCCCACATAATTGAAGTACACAGACCAACCAACACAAGGAATGCAGCATTAATAGGAACACTGAGCAAACCAAAGGAAGTAACACCGTCAACACTTTTCAATACTGGCAGCGAAACTTCAGTGCTGGCAGGTGAAAATATTGCCAAAAGAACCAGAACTAATCCAACTCCCGAAGTAACTGTCAACATCGTTTTGCTCGACACTTTTCCACCAATGGAAGCCCCAACCAGTCGGCCGATTAACATTAAAAACCAATAGGTACCAGCTACAAATCCGGCCGTGGTTGTATTTAAAGGGTTCGGAAGGTTCGGGTCAACAAGAAAATAATTCAAAACGCCGGGTGTTCCAACTTCAACACCTACATAAACAAAAATACCGATAGCACCCAAAACAAAATGACGGAATTTCAGCGCACCTGACATTAAGTTTCCCAATGGTTCTGAAGATTGTTCGGCATGAGGTTCAGGAATACTGACCATGTACATAATGAAAAATACAACTGCAAAAACCAACATTGCAGCATACATAAACGGAAAAATGTCAGTGATTCTGGCTTTCGTGGCATCGCCAATTAATATACCGACAATCATCGGTGTTAAAGTAGCCATTACAGAGTTAAATGAACCTCCAACCTGGATAAGCTGGTTACCCTTGTTTCCACCTCCGCCGAGTGTATTCAACATCGGATTTACCACTGTATTCAGCAAACACATCGAAAAACCGGCAACGAAAGCGCCAGTAAGGTAAACTGCAAAAGCAGAACCTTGTCCGGCATAACCCGATAGATACTGAATACCAACACCAATAAAGCCCACTGCAATTGCAATCAGAGCAGTTTTCTTGTAGCCAATTCGTTGAAGTAAAATACCGCTTGGAATTCCCATTACAGCATAGGCAATAAAATTTGCAGCATTTCCAAGAAGTCCTGCAAAATTAGTAACACCAAACTGGCTCTTTAAAACGATACCCATTGGCGCTGCCAGGTTTGTAACGAATGAAATCATACCAAAAAGCAGGATCATCATAAAAATTGGCAACGCGTAACTTTTGTTTTTACTCATAATAATTTGATTTTAAACAGTTTATTTATTTAGAATTAATTTCTGATTCAAATATTTTTTAATATGGTTTATCAGTTTATGATTCACGTAAATGTATAAAATAATTGATTTTAAAAAATTATTTTTTTCATTCCCTCGTTATATTGAAAAAAATGATTTATTCAACTGGTAAATATCTAAAAATAAACATTTTTTACGAACAATGATTTTATCAAAAACCTTTGAATATTTGTCACAATTCAAGGTTAATCGCACCTTTGGCCCTGATAAATAACTTGTGGCAACTGCCTTTTCCATAAACATGTTCCAGTGTTTTTACATATTCTTCAAGTTTGCTTTGCGGAACAAATGCCTGAATCGTTCCGCCAAATCCGCCACCATGAACGCGCCATGCACCTGAACCTTTCAAAACCATTTCGCTGAGCGCCAGCGCCAATGAAACTACCTGTTCGTCTTTGTGAACAACGTCAAAAATATTCTGGTTGTACATATATGAACTGTATCCGGACTGAATAACCATTTTAAGAAAGGACTGGAAATCATTCAGTTCAAGTGCAGCAACCTGGTCAACCACACGCTGGTTATCTCCCTGGAAATGATATGCCCGAAGTATTGCCCTGTCGCCGGTTTTTTCGCGAATGACAGGAATATTTTCCACAATTTGTTCAAGTGTAACTTCTCTTAATACCTTGGCTCCCAATACCGCTGCCACCGATTTCATTTCGGTTGGCAACGAAGCATATTCAGCCTGAGATGCGGCATCATCGTGCCCCCCGCCAACATCCGTAATTACAAGAGAGAAACCTGTTGAAACAAAGTCAAAATCAACCTCTTTTACAATTGGATTTGCAGGATCTTTAAAATCGATGGTAATTAATCCACCTACCGAGCAAGCAGTTTGATCCATCAAACCACAAGGTTTTCCAAAATAGTTATTTTCAGCCCACTGACCAATGATTGCATTTTCAACAGCACTCATTTCACCATCATTGAAAAGTTCGTTAATGATAGCGCCAATGAGCACCTCGAATGATGCAGATGAACTTAACCCTGAACCTTTCGGAACACGCCCTTCGATACAGGCATCGAAACCTTCTACATTGTAACCATTTGCTTTCATTTTGGCAGCAATTCCCTTTACCAGCGAAGTTGATGTGTAATACTCAGCTTCTTTTGGTTGGAAATCAGTAAGTTCAACCTGAAATTCAGGGTAACCTGCCGATTTAATTCTGACTGTATTTGTACCGTTTTTAGCCGCAACTGCAATATTGTCGAGATTCACAGCTCCGGCTAAAACCCGTCCGAAATTGTGGTCGGTGTGATTTCCGCCAATTTCAGTGCGTCCCGGTGAACTAAAAAGATGAATATCGCCTGCGCCGTAGTTTTTTTCAAAATCGTCCATCAGGTTTGAATACCTTTCGGCCTGTTCTTTTAATACCAACAAGTCGGTACCATACAACTCCTTAAATAACGGATTATTCCCGCCGTTGATTTTCTCAATTAAACTATTCCTTTTTGACATAACTTATTATTGATTTAATTCTCAATTTATCCAATTTCGCTAATTAACCTGTTTTTGAAAAATTTAACCGGTATTCTGCCCACCATAAACTCAACTGGTAGGTACTGGTGGGAACAAATATATATTTTATATGTACTTTCAGACATGTCAAAATGATGTTACAAAACACTTTTATATTCACAAACTATTTCGTACTATCAGTTTCGACGGATTTCTAAACTGACCCGATTTTTTGTTTAAAACCATGTCGGCCAATGTTTTACCCATTTCAATAAAGTCGGTCGAAATTGTTGTAATTCCTCCGGCAACTACTTCTTTTAACATTGTATCGTTAAAAGAAACAATACCAAATTTTTTTCCAATTTTATAATTGTATTCATTTGCCAGTTTAACAATTTCCACCAAATCGCGGTCGGATGTGACAAAATAGGTTTCGTACAATTCAGGGCGCAAGCCATCGAGTGATTTCACAACCTGATAGTTAAACCCGTTTTCAGTGCAAAATCGTTCAAAACCTTTCACCCTCTCCATAGGTTCTTTTGCACCATGATTCACAAATACAAGTTTTCTGTATTTCTTCAACAAATCGGTCCCTTCGTTTAAAGCATCGTAAAAATCATTTTCAAAATCCTGATATAAAACTGGATAATTCTTAAGATCAGGTTTAAACCGATCTAAAATAAAAACCTTTTCTTTTGGGAATTTTGTTAGCAATTGATTTGTATTGTCGAAAGTAGCGGGCATAATGATATACGAAGTGTAATTTCCGACGCTCTCAACGATAAGGTTTTTAAACACTTTATAATTGAAATGATGGAAGTAAATGTCAACAATTGCTTTTCCTTTTAAATTGGTAGTCAATGAATTGTATAAATCTTCCTTAAATGCGTTTAATTCATCGAAAAGCACAAAAATGTTTTCTTCAGGCTGTATTTCAGTAGTAATAATATAATATCCCTTCCCGGGTTGACTAAGCAAAACACCTCTGGATTTCAACTCGTTAAAAGCCATCATTATGGTATCCCTGCTCAAATTATACTCGGCGCATATTTGATTTATCGAAGGAACTTTATCTCCCTTTTTAAGCGCTTTTTTTTCGATAGCCTGATAAACAGAATTAATAATTTGCCGGTATTTTGGCAAAGCTGACTTTGGATCAATTTTAATAACTCGCTTTGACATCGGGTTTGTTTTTCACAAAAATAAAAAGATAACTGAAAAATAATTCATGTTATAAAACACCACCAGTACCAACCAGTTTGCTTTCACATTTTTTGCAATTTTGATTTTTTTGAAGAAATAAATAAAAACATTAATATGAAATTGGAAATAATTTCTTTTGGGAAATTAAATGACAGTGGCGAAGTTAAACTCTTCACACTTGCCAATGACAATAAACTATCGGTAAAAATCACCAATTACGGCGCTATTGTTACCTGTATTGAAATGCCGGACAAAAATGGCAAAATAGAAAATATTGTTTGTGGTTTCGAAAAACTGGAAACTTATCTCAGCGATGAATACCTGGGGAGTTACCCATACTTTGGAGCAATAATCGGCCGCTTTGGTAATCGTATTGCAAAAGGCCATCTCGAAATTGATGGAAAAACATACCAAATGGCAATTAACAATGGCCCCAACCACTTGCACGGCGGTAAAATTGGTTTCGACCGCAGGCTTTTTGATTTTGAGGCTTTTCAAAATGAAAGTGAAGTTGGGGTTAAACTAACCTACCTTAGCCCCGATATGGAGGAGAATTATCCGGGAAACCTGAAAGTAACCTGCATTTATTCACTGAATAACATGAATGAATTTGGTATTGAGTATTTTGCTGAAACCGATAAAACAACAGTGGTGAATTTAACAAATCATACTTATTTCAATTTAACCGGGGGTAAAGAAGACATTTTGAACCACGAACTTGAATTAACAGCCACAAAAATGACCGAAATGGTTGAACAAATTCCGACCGGAAAGATTTTACCGGTTGCAGGGACACCTTTCGATTTTACAACTTCTAAAAAATTGAACCACCGGATTTCTGAAGTTCCAATGGGTTACGATGATAATTTTGTGTTGGACAATGAATCAGGCGATTTGAAATACATCGGATGCCTGAAAGAAACAAAAAGCGGCCGAAAAGTTGAAGTTTTAACCACCCAACCCGGGATGCAGGTTTACACCGGTTACTGGAACCCGGAATTAATGATTAACGGAAAGAAAAAATTTGGAAGTTTTTCGGGAGTTGCACTCGAAACACAGCACTATCCAGATTCAGTTAATCAACCCGGATTCCCATCAACTATTTTACGACCCGGCGAAAAATACAACGAAAAAACAATTTACAGATTTATCAACGAATAATCAGAAAGCCCGTTTAAAGGGCTTTTTTGATATTAATTTCCGAACATATTTTTATCCATTTTTTTTGTAAGTTTGGTATAACTTAAATCTGAAAAAAGATGAAAACAATAATCGAACTTTTTGAAACTGCAGTGCAAAAATACCCTGATAACGTTTATTTGTGGGAAAAGAAAGGTGGAAAGTACGAAGGAACAACATACAAGGAAACCCGCCAGCAGGTTTTAAACCTGGCTGCCGGACTTGTTGATATTGGATTTAAAAAGGGCGATCGTGCCGCTTTGGTTGCCGATGGGAGAAACGATTGGATTATCAGCGAACTGGGAATGTTGTATGCAGGTGGCGTCAATGTGCCGCTTTCAATCAGGCTCGAAACCAATGAGATTTCATTCAGGATTAAACACAGCGGTGCAAAATTCATTTTCGTTTCAAAACATCATGCTGCTAAAATAGAAGAAATTCGCGGCGAGTTACCTGATGTTGAAAAGGTAGTCTATATCGACGGGAAAGAAAATCCGGGCGAAAACGATATCAATTACCGCGACCTGTTGAACCGCGGAGAAAAACTCAGGGAATTAAATTCTGAAGTTTATGATTCGATATGGAAAAATATTCAGCCCAACGACATGGCCAATATTTCCTATACTTCAGGAACAACTGCTGATCCGAAAGGAATAATTCTTTCACACCTGAATTATGCTGCAAACGTGGTGCAGTCGAATGGCCTCCTCGACCTGCAATCTTATTGGAAAACCCTTGCTATTCTGCCCTGGGACCACGCTTTTGCCCACACCTGCTGTTTGTATGTTTTTATGTACAAAGGTGCAAGTATTGCCTCTGTCGAAATTGGAAATTCGCCGCTGGAAACACTGAAAAACATTCCTAAAAATATCAAGGAAGTCAAGCCACATATTATGATGAGTGTTCCGGCGTACTCAAAAACATTCAGAAAAAATATAGAAGCCGGAATCAGGGCCAAAGGAGAAACTTTGTACAAAGTCTTTCAGTTTGCCTTGAAAGTGGCTTATAAATATAACGGGGACGGAACCGACAAGGGAAAAGGATTTCGCTTTTTGCTGAAACCCCTGCTTTCGGTTTTTGATGCTATTCTTTTCAAAAAAATCAGGGAAGGGTTTGGTGGTAACCTGCTGTTTTTTATTGGGGGTGGCGCTATTTTAGATACAGAAATGCAACAGTTCTTTTACGCCATTGGTTTGCCCATTTGCCAGGGTTACGGCCTCACCGAAGCCTCTCCTGTTATTTCGTCGAATGTACCCGAGTGTGTTAGATTCGGTTCATCGGGCAAACCGGTAAAAAACATGGAACTGAAAATTGTTGATGGTGACGGGAATACATTGCCTCAGGGTGAAAAAGGTGAAATTTGCATTTATGGTGATAATGTAATGCTTGGTTACTGGAATAACCCGACAGCCACAGCCGAAACCATTAAAAACGGATGGCTACATTCAGGCGACATGGGATATGTTGACAAGGATGGATTTATATATGTT